>JBCDIP010000080.1:0-9442 GCA_038748855.1 Pseudomonadota bacterium | reverse complement strand
TGCCCAATCTGCCCCGGGACGATGTGCCGGACGGCGCTGATGAGGCCGATAACGCCTTGCAGCACACCCACGGTGAGAAACCTCAGTTCGATTTTGCGCCCAAACAGCACTTTGAGCTGGGCGAAGAGATGGGGCTCATGGACTTTGAGACCGCCGCCAAGCTGGCCGGCTCGCGCTTTGTGGTCCTCACCGGACCCATGGCCCGGCTAGAGCGGGCGATTGCGCAACTGATGTTGGACGTGCACACCCAGGAAAACGGCTATACCGAGGTGAGCCCGCCGATCCTGGTGAACTCCGATGCGCTTTACGGCACCGGTCAGCTCCCGAAATTTGAGGAAGACCAGTTCAAAACCGTGGATGACCGCTGGCTGATCCCCACCGCGGAGGTCTCGCTCACCAACCTGGTGCGCGAGAGCATCGTGCCGGAAGCCGAATTGCCCAAGCGCGTGACCGCTTTTACCCCGTGTTTCCGGGCAGAAGCGGGTGCGGCCGGGCGCGACACCCGCGGTATGATCCGCCAGCACCAGTTTTCCAAGGTGGAGCTGGTGAGCATCACCACGCCGGAGCAATCGAACGATGAGCTGGAGCGCATGCTCTCCTGCGCGGAAGAGATCCTGAAGCGTTTGGGCCTGCACTACCGCGTGGTGGTCTTGTGCACAGGCGATATCGGCTTTGGCGCGCGCAAGACCTATGACATTGAGGTCTGGCTGCCGGGCCAGGATATGTACCGGGAGATCTCCAGCTGTTCGGTGTGCGGTGATTTCCAGGCGCGCCGGATGAATGCGCGCTACCGGGACGCTGATGGCAATGTGCAGCACGTGCACACGCTCAACGGCTCCGGCCTTGCTGTGGGGCGCACGCTCATTGCGGTTTTGGAGAACTACCAGAATGCAGACGGCACGGTGAGCGTGCCAGAGGCGCTCAAGCCCTATATGGGCGCCATAACCACATTTGGGGGCCCGAATGGCTGATGGCTACCTGAAGCGCGCAGACGGCTCGTCTGTGCAGATCCTGGTCACCAATGATGACGGCATCAATGCGCCGGGCCTGGTGTCGTTGGAAAAGATCGCCGCCGAGCTGAGCGACAATGTGCTGGTGGTGGCGCCGGAATATGAGCAATCTGGCGCCTCGCGCTCGATCACGCTGTCCAAACCCTTGCGCATCCGCCGGCTTGAGGACCGGAAATTTGCGGTTGAGGGCACGCCCGCTGACTGTGTTCTGATGGCCTACCGCCAAATCCTCGACAGCCCGCCTGATCTGGTGCTGTCCGGGGTCAACCGGGGCCAGAACATTGCCGATGATGTGACCTATTCGGGCACCATTGCGGGCGCCATGGAGGGCAGCGCGCTCGGCATCCGCTCCATGGCGCTGTCGCAATCTTATGGCTTTGACCACTCAGACCGCCTCACCGTGCGCTGGCAGTGTGCGGAGGCCCATGGCGCGCGTCTGGTGCGCCAGCTTTATGCCACCGACTTTGATGCCTCCACGGTGATGAACATCAATTTCCCCGACCGCGAGCCGGACAACATCACCGGCGTGGAGGTGACGGTTCAGGGCCAGCGTGACCAGAACCTGTTGAACATCCTGGAGCGCGAAGATGGGCGCGGGCGGGCCTATTTCTGGCTCGGGTTCCGGCGTGAACTCTCCAATCCGCCTGAGGGCACCGACTTGCGCGCTATCTATGACGGCCGCATTTCGATTACGCCGCTGCACTTGAACCTCACCCAGGAACCCGCCCTTGAGGGCCTGCGCGCCGTGATCGGCCAAGAGTGAGTTACCTCACATCGCGCCGGCGCGCGCTGTGGTAAACTGTCGTACATCCCAGGGGATCGCTCTCAGAAGGCGAGGCCTTGCCATGATGTACGATGAGGACCACAACCCCTCTCACCTGCGTTCAGCGGAGATCGTCGTCACCTGGATCTTCGGCATCACGCTGGTGGGCGTGCTTTTGATCATTATCAGTTTTGCTCAGTAGTCTGGTGTTCTGGGAGGCAGCCTGAGCCGATTTGGAAGCTTGATCTGGTTGTTGGGCTGTCCGGTATGCGGACTTTCGACCAGATACGAGCGGGTTGCTGAATTTCTGACATTGACTCCAAAGCGGACATTTTTCGAGAGCACCGGATTTCTGTAAAGTGCCTTTTTTCTCCGTTCGGCCAAGTCGGCCAGCCTTCATAGCAATCGGCATCGTTGCCGCATGCTAAGCGCAGTTACATCGCAACGCATTGTGACCCTCGTCACTTCCCTCGTAACCGTTTCCGGCATATCTTTCAGCACAGGGCTTACTTTAGCTGGAGGGCGAGAAGATGACTTGCCAACGGATGATCTCTTTAGTTCCGATCGTGTTGGTTGCACTGATTCTGGGCGTATTTGCGGGCGATGCGTCTGCACAGTGGAAGTTGAAGAAGTGCCCAGAGGACCAGCTAGAGCAATGGCACAACTGCTTTGGAGCGCGTAAGGATGCGAGAGGCGTCACCTATGTCGGTGCGTTTAAGAATGGCAAGCCGCACGGCAAGGGCACTCTCACCATGGCCGACGGTGCCACGCATGTTGGAACGTTCACGGACGGCCAAGCGAACGGTCAAGGAACGCGCACCTTTCCTGATGGCGCCGAATATGTCGGTGCGTTCAAGAACCATGTTTTCCATGGGCAAGGCACACTGACTTATCCCAGCGGCAACAAGTATGTCGGTGCCTTCGAACAGAATAAAATCAATGGGCGCGGCACTATCTTTATTGCTGAAACCGGGAACAAGCTCGTCGGCACGTTCAAAAACGGCATTATACAAGGGCAAGGCACTTACCTCTTTGCAGGTGGCGACAAGTATGTCGGGGTCTTTAAGAACTCTAGGTTCAACGGGCAAGGAACTTACTTTAGAGCCGATGGCAGCAAGTATGTCGGTGCGTTTAAGGACCACAATTTCCATGGGCGAGGCGTTAGCTACGCCCCTGATGGCTCAATCATGGAGCAAGGAATTTATGAGAACGGGAGGCTCATCAAATCAGAGCAGGTCGTACAGCAGCAACAAGTTGCTAAGGTTGAGCCGCAGCAGCAGGCTGCCAGCGCATCGTCAACGCCTGTTCTCACGGCGGAGCGCAAAGTCGCGTTGGTCATCGGCAATCAGGCTTACAAGCACGCAGTCCCGTTAGCTAACCCAAAGAACGACGCCACCAAAATGTCCGCAATGTTGAAGCGGTTAGGTTTTGACGTCGTGTTTGGAACCGACTTGCGCAAGCGGGAGATGGAACAGCAGGTTCGCAAGTTCGTCAGGAAGTCGCGAGAAGCGGACCTCTCACTGTTCTTTTATGCTGGTCATGGAATTCAGGTTGCCGGGCAGAACTATCTCATGCCGGTCGATGCAAAGGTAAAGGATGAGACCGCTCTGGATTTTGAGTTGTTCAACGTGAGTAAGGTGAGCAACTACATGGGTGGGTCGGGCAGGGTTGGCATCATTCTGTTGGACGCGTGCAGAGACAATCCACTATCTCGGACTTTGGCGCGCTCCCTTGGGACTAGGTCTGCACAGGTCGGGCGCGGCTTAGCCCGAATTTCAACTCCGCGCGGAGGGTTGCTGGTTGGTTTTGCTACATCACCTGGCGACGTTGCTGCTGATGGTCAGGGTGAGAACAGTCCGTTCACAGCTGCATTGCTGAAGCATTTGCCCACCCCCGGTGTAGAGATAGAATTGTTAATGAAGCGGGTGAAAGCACAGGTCATTCGGATGACGAAAAATGACCAGCGTCCATGGCACAACAGCGACTTGGCAAAAGAGGTCTATCTAGCACAGGCGCGGTGACTGGCTGGGGTTTTACCTCCATCAGAAGTGCGACCCACGACGACTGCGGAGTCCATTGACGGTCATTATTCCCCCTTGCGGCAATGGCAGCTTTCGAAAGTAATGATGCCATTCACTGGTGACAGCTTGAGCGTCCACAACGGGCTCAAACCAGACATTCGAAACATGTGGCAAAAAGCCAAGCAACTCCGCCTTTTCTCGCTATCAGACAGTTTAAAACTTAGGCCCAATGGCGCCCAAAACCAGACACCGGATCTAAACCGGTGCGTCCTTGTGCAAGCGAGCAACCGGGCGTGAACCCGGCAAATCACCACACCGTTCGTTCGCGCGCGCGACGTCATGGCTCACCTGCCCTCTGCACAGAGAACACCCACCCCACGCACTGAGAAATTGCGCATCTCCCTCAAATCGACAAGAATGGTCCCGGGACACTTCGGTGAGGCGGAACCGGGCAGGGTGCGGGATGGCGGACGAGGACTACCGCAAAATTGAGTTGATCATGGCCCTGCGCAATCAGGGCATCCGGGACACCGGCGTCTTGCGCGCGCTGGAACGGGTGCCGCGCGAAGAGTTCGTGCCGGACAGTTTCAAGGACCAGGCCTATGACGACCAGTCCCTGCCCATAGAATGCGGGCAGACCATCTCCCAGCCCTTCATCGTGGCCTATATGACCGAAAAGCTGCAGGTGGGCGACCGGGACAAGGTTTTGGAGATCGGTACCGGTTCGGGCTATCAAACCGCCGTTCTGGCCCAGCTCTGCCGGCGGGTCTACACCATGGAGCGCTACCGCACGCTCACCCGCCAGGCCGAAGAGCGGTTAACGGCCTTACGCATGGTCAACGTCACCTATCTGACCGGCGATGGCTATAAGGGCTGGCCCCAGCAAGCCCCGTTTGACCGCATCATCGTGACGGCCGCCGCTCCCGACATACCCGATGCCCTGGTGGATCAGCTCAAAGAGGGCGGCATCATGGTTTTGCCCATCAATGTGCAGACAGGAGAGCTGGAGCGGCCTTATCAGCAGATCGTGCGCATCACCAAAACCGAATATGGGTTGGAGGAAGAAACCCTCATCGACGTGCGCTTTGTGCCCATGGTCCCCGGGGTTGCCAGAGAGATGTGAGCGGCGTGTGCCACAAAAAATTCAAACTTTCTGCAATCGCTTTACGGCGCCTTAACCAAAACCCTTAATGATCCGGCTCAGTAAGTTTCTGGAGCTAAGTGATGCGTAGCGTAACTGTATCGAACACCGGAGTACCGCGCGGTCTCCGTATTGTTTGCCTTCTTTCCGTGTCTGCCATGCTGGCCGCGTGCAGCGTAAACTCAGACCGGTTCAATTCTCTGACCAACACCAATTCGACCCAAACCACGCCGCCGGTTGTGGATCCGCTGCCGCCGGCAAAAGCCGCTAGCGCAGAGCCCTATAGCCGGTCTGTGGCCAGCTCCAGCCTGTCCAGCCCGGGCGCATTGCCTCAAGGCAGCCTTGCTGATGGCTCCGGCACAGTGACCGTGGCCCGCGGCGACACGCTCTACTCCATCGCACGGTCCAACAACGTGCACGTCAAAGACCTGATCGCCACCAACGGCCTGCAAGCGCCTTATCACCTGAGCGCCGGCCAGCGCATCTCCCTGCCGCGCGACCGTGATGGCCGCACCCGGGTGGCCTCCAACTCCTCTTACAGCCCGCAGCCCACCTATGCCGCGCCGCGCCAGTCTCTTTCTTCTGGCGGCACGCACCGTGTGAAACGCGGCGAAACCCTTTACAGCCTGGGCCGCCAATACAACGTGCATCCCAAGCAAATCGCCTCTCTGAACGGCTTGAACGCACCTTATGGCCTGAATGTGGGCCAAACGGTCCAGATCCCAAGCGGAGCAGGGGCCTCATCCTTCCCGTCCACAGTGGCCGCAGCGCCGGCCCAGCCGGCCCGCACCGCGCAGCCTGCGCCGGTGAGAACCGCAAAGCTGGACGACAACGCGATCACGTCGCCGAAGGCTGACCGCCAAGCGGTTGCACCGAAGAAGGTGGAAAAGATCAAGCCGCTGCCTCAGCCTGAACAGCGCTCGTCCTCGCGCTTCCGTTGGCCCCTGAAAGGCCGGGTGATCTCCACCTTCGGGCCTAAGCCGGGCGGTTCGCGCAATGACGGCATCAACATTGCGGTTCCGGAAGGCACCAACGTTCTGGCCTCTGAAAACGGCGTTGTCGCTTATGCCGGCAACGAGCTGAAAGGCTACGGCAACCTGATCCTGATCCGCCACGACGGCGGCTGGGTGACGGCCTATGCCCACAACAAGGAACTCTTCGTGAAACGCGGCGACCGGGTGACCCGCGGCAAGGTGATCGCCAAAGCCGGCAGCACCGGCTCGGTGAACAGCCCGCAGCTGCACTTTGAAATCCGCAAAGGGGCCGATGCCGTCGACCCGATGAAATACCTTGGTCGTTCGAAAGTTGCAGGGGGATAAACCCGCAACCTCCTAACATACACCAGGTGGAAGCGACCCGTGGAGTGACGAGCTCCACGGGTTTTCTCGTTTCAGCCTTAGACCAAGCTTGACCCCCACACATCCGGCCTTTTATCAACGCACCCAAGATCAAAGACTTGGGCAAAACGGGCCAAACTGCGATGAATTTCGAACTGAACGAAGACCAGCGAGCGTTCCGCGATGTGGCGGCGCAGTTTACTCAAGAGTTCTTCGTTCCCAATGCCGCTGAGTGGGATGAGAACAACATCTTTCCGCGCGATGAGCTGCTGAAAGCCGCCGAGCTGGGCTTTGGCGGCATCTATGTGGGCGAAGAGGTGGGCGGTTCCGCGCTCACTCGGCTCGATGCGGCGCTGGTGTTTGAAGAGCTCTCCAAGGGCTGTCCCTCAACGGCGGCCTTCCTCTCCATCCACAATATGGCGGCCTGGATGATGGACAGCTTCGGCGATGAGGCGCTGCGCCAACGCTTCCTGCCCGATGTGTGCGCCATGAAGAAGATCGCCAGCTATTGCCTGACCGAGCCGGGCTCAGGCTCCGATGCCGCCGCGCTCAAGACCAAAGCCGTGCGCGACGGCGATCACTACGTGCTGAACGGCTCCAAAGCCTTCATCTCCGGCGGCGGGGCGTCGGATCTCTACGTCACCATGGTGCGCACCGGCGATGACAGCCCGGGCGGCATCTCCTGCATTGTGGTGGAAAACGGCACAGAAGGGCTCTCGTTCGGCGCCCAGGAGCGCAAACTGGGCTGGCATTCCCAGCCAACGGCCATGGTGAACTTCGAAGACTGCCGGGTTCCAGCGGAAAACCTGGTGGGTGAAGAGGGCCAGGGCTTCAAGATCGCCATGGCAGGCCTGGATGGCGGGCGCCTCAACATCGGCGCCTGTTCCCTTGGCGCGGCCCAGGCGAGCCTTGATCACGCCATCGCCTACATGCATGAGCGCAAACAGTTCGGCAAACCCTTGGCGGCTTTCCAGGCTCTCCAGTTCCGCATCGCCGACATGGCCACAGAGCTGGAAGCTGCCCGGCTTCTGCTCCACAAGGCGGCCCAGATGGTCAGCGACAAGCACCCGGACGCCACACGCTATGCGGCTATGGCGAAGAGACTGGCCACAGACACCGGTTTTGACGTGGTGAACCAGGCGCTCCAGCTCCACGGCGGTTATGGCTATCTGCGCGATTATCCGATTGAGCGCTTCCTCCGCGATCTGAGGGTGCATCAGATCCTGGAAGGCACCAACGAAGTCATGCGCCTGATCGTCTCGCGCGCGCTGTTGAAGGGGTGAGGGCATGAATGGATCGGACGTTCTGTTTGAGGTTCGAAACCGGGCAGGGGTGATCACCCTCAACCGGCCTAAGGCCTTGAATGCGTTGACCCTTGGCATGGTGCGCGAGATGCATCCCCAGCTTGAGCGCTGGGCCGATGACGACCGGGTTGAGCAGGTGATCATCAAGGCGGCCGGCAACAAGGCCTTCTGCGCAGGCGGCGATATCCGCGCGCTTTATGACTGGGGGCGGGCCGGCAATGACACCTTTCTGACCTTCTACCGGGAGGAATACCTGCTCAACACCTTCATCAAGCGCTATCCGAAGCCCTATATCGCCCTGATTGACGGCATCGATATGGGCGGCGGCGTTGGTGTGTCGATCCACGGCTCCCACCGGGTGGCCACGGAACGGCTCACATTTGCCATGCCGGAAACGGGTATTGGCCTCTTTCCCGATGTGGGCGGCACCTACTTCCTGCCGCGGCTTCCCGGCGAGCTCGGCATGTTCATGGCGCTGACGGGCGCGCGGCTGAAGGCGCCTGATGCGCTCTATGCCGGCATTGCCACCCATTACGTGCCCTCCGGGCGCCTCACGGCTCTGGAGGAGGCGCTGACCTCCACCGACGATGTGGAAGAGGCCCTGAAGGGCTTTTCGGCCGAATGGGACGCCTCAGAGCTGGAGGGGCTGCAAAAGCAGATCGACAAGCACTTCTCCAAAGATAGCGTGGAGGCGATCCTGGAGAGCCTGGAGAAGGACAAATCTGAGTGGGCTGCCAAGCAGCGCACCATCATGGCAACCAAATCGCCCACCAGCCAAAGAATTGCCTTCCGCCAAATGCGTGACGGGGCCAACGCCTCGTTTGAAGAGTGCATGCGGATCGAGTGGCGCATGGTCAACCGGATCTACAAGGCCCATGACTTTTATGAGGGCATCCGGGCGGTGGTGATCGATAAGGACAATCAGCCCGCTTGGCAGCCTGCAACTCTCAAAGACGTTCAGGAAGAGGACGTAAACGCTTATTTTACAACGTTAAGTGATGAATTGCCCGCTTGAGTTGCGCTGAATTGGTGTCTTGAATTCGGCGCGTTGATGGGGAAGAGTTCACATCCCAGTGTCGTCTCGTTTCGAAAGGATCAATCTCATGTCGCTTGCCACCGTTTCCGACGATCATTCCTCAGGTGCCCCCAGCGGCATGAGCGATGCCGAATGGGAAACGCGGGTGGATCTTGCCGCCAGTTACCGCCTGGTGCATTTCCATGGTTGGACGAGCCAGGTCTACAACCACATCACAGCCCGGGTGCCGGACACCGAAGAGATCCTCATCAACCCGTTTGGCTTGAGTTATGACGAGATCACCCCGTCCAATCTGGTGAAGATCGACCTAGAGGGCAACAAGCTGGATGACAGCCCTTATCCGGTGAACAAGGCGGGTTATGTGATCCACTCGGCCATTCATGCCGCGCGTCATGATCTGCAATGTGTGCTGCACACCCATTCCACCAATTCCACGGCCATTGCCTGCCTGGAGGGCGGCTTTGTGCCCATGACCCAGACAGGCTGCATGTTCCATGACCGGATCGGCTATCACGAGTTTGAGGGGATTGCGTTGGATGTGGAAGAGCGTGCGCGCTTGGTGGCTGATTTTGGCCCCACGAACCACACGCTGCTGCTCTACAACCACGGCATCGTCACCTGCGGGCCTACGATCGCGCATGCGTTCACCCGGCTTTACCACTTTGAGGACAGTGCGGGTGTTCAGCTCAAAGCCATGGCCACCGGCGGCGAGCTGATGAAGATCCGCCCGGAGGTTCTGGAGCACACGCGCGAGCAGTTTGAAACCGGGCTGGCGCAAGCAGGGGCGGATGTGCTGCTGCCGGAATGGCCGGCCTACCTGCGCCTGGTGG
>JBCDIP010000079.1:0-9457 GCA_038748855.1 Pseudomonadota bacterium | reverse complement strand
GCGCTTGCTGACCCCTATCTGCTGGGGATTTCCGCTGGCGCATCGACTGGAGCTGTTGCGGTTACGGTCGCAGGCCTTGGTGGCGGCGCGATTTCTTTGTCCGCAGGCGCGTTCGGTGGTGCACTCCTGGCGTTTGGCCTGGTCGCGCTTTTGGCTTATTCGGCTGGAGGCGGTGCAGGCTTGCGAGCTGCCGGGGTAATTGTACTGGCCGGAATTGCCGGCTCCCAGCTTTTCAACGCGCTGACAGCTTTCTTGATCGCCAAGTCGGCAAACGCAGAGCAGGCAAGGGGCATCATGTTCTGGCTGCTTGGCAATCTGTCGGGCGTGCGCTGGGAAGATGTAACCGGCGTGGTTCTAGCGGCACTGCTTGGCATTGCGGTTTGTCTGCTGAACACTCGTATTTTGGACGCCTTTACATTTGGTGCTGATAGCGCCGCATCGCTTGGCATTGCCGTTCGCAGGGCCCAGGCTCTGCTTATTGGCACGGCTGCCCTGGTAACGGCGGTCATGGTTTCGGTAGTCGGGTCGATTGGCTTTGTCGGGCTCGTCATTCCTCATGCGATGCGCATTGTGGTGGGCACTCGCCACGGCCTGCTCGTTCCGGCCTCTGCCCTAGCCGGTGCGGTTTTCCTAATAGGGGCCGACATAATCTCGCGGATCATAATTCCGGGCCAAGTTCTGCCCATAGGCGTTGTGACCGCCCTTGTAGGGGCGCCGGTGTTTGCAGCCATACTGATCGCCGGGCGCGCCACGTCATGAGCCTGAAATGCAGAAACTTGGGCTGGTCGGCGAGGGGCAAGCCCATCGTCGAGGGTATTGAATTGAAGGTCGAGCCAGGAGAGATGTTGGGCCTAATCGGCCCAAATGGTTCTGGAAAGTCCACATTACTGCGCATGCTGGCCGGAATTCGCAAACCTTCGGTCGGAGAGGTTTTGCTCAATGAACAGCCCCTCTATGCCATGCGGCAGCGCGACATCGCCCAAAAACTGGCTCTCGTGGAACAACATGCTGACACCACGGAGCGCATCACGGTTCGCGACGCGGTTGAACTTGGTCGCACGCCTTGGCTTTCGGCTCTGCGGGGCTGGAGCCCCGAAGACGATGCGATTGTGGACCGGGCGTTAGAAGATGTGGATCTTGCGGGCTTCGATAATCGGCAATGGCATACACTCTCGGGCGGTGAACGCCAGCGCGTCCATATCGCGCGCGCGCTCGCCCAACAGCCGCAGATATTGCTGTTGGATGAACCCACCAATCATCTGGATATCCGACACCAGATGGCAATTCTGCAGATGGTTGCAAATCTCAAGACCACCTGCGTGTTGGCCTTGCACGATCTGAATCAGGCCATGATGTGTCACAAGGTGTGCGTCTTACGGGGGGGACGGAAAGTCGCCCAAGGCGCTTCGCGTGAGGTCCTGGACGAGCTCCTGCTGCGTGAGACTTTTGGAGTTCGTGCCCATTTTCTGGAAGACCCAAACGACGGGGAGACCATTATTCGCATAATGCCACACGCGTGAAACGCAACGCAGCTGACGCGGATTAATCGCACAAAGTCTCCGTTCGACCACATCTGTTTGCAACCAATTTCCACACATTGCGATAAAATTGCGCGGAGGGAGTGTCGGCCCCAAGCATACCTTCGGGATCGGCATTCACGTTACCCAATCGCGGACATTCGCCGTACCTGCGAAGTGATAGGCAATCTAGCGTCTGCCGTGCGGACGTTCTTGCCGTTGTCGCAACGTCAAAGAGTGGAGCTTTCAGCACATTTGCCAATGTTGGTCTGAAATTTGGAGATGTGCGCCAATCGCCGTTCTCCAATGGAAACAAGCATTGTCCGTGAGACCAAACGAGAATTGCTTATTCCTTTCCAATAATCATCCAGAACCGCAAAGGCTGCAAGGTTGTTTGGCTCTCGCATTCGCCAATGTTAAGAATGAACAGCAGGGGCATTAGGAGACCAGGCAATCTGCTTTGGAACCTCGTCACCTCCCAGTTTTATCGAGAGGGGTAAGAATGTCGGACTTGCCATCTATAACCGCAGCCGATGTTACTGCATGGGTTACGGCAATTAGTACAGTCGGGGGGGTGGTGTTTGGGGTATACAAGTACTTCACTGGCCGCGACCGTCAGATTGCAATCCGTGATGCGTTTCAGAATGTAGTCACGAGTCTCTCATCAGAGAACCCTGTAAAGCGGCAAGCTGCCGCAATTTTGTTGCGGCGTTTCTTGGACCCAAAAACAGAGCTTGGGCAGAAAGGAACACCGTATGCAAGGGAAGCCATTGGCGTAATTGCGGCAATACTCCGTACTGAGCGGAGTGGAGAACTTCAAAAATTGCTCGCCGATGGTCTGCGTGACGCGGAGTCACTTGCGCAAGCAGACCTCCAGAAGGCCAACTTGCAGAACGCATACTTGGGAAAGAAAAATGAGGACGACCCAGCACCAAACCTAAGTGGTGTAGATTTCTACAGGGCGGATCTAGCGAGCGCATCTCTACGCGGCGCGATTGCCCAAGGCGCTATTTTCTACCAAGCCTGCCTGCATAATACGATCTTGAGGAACGCCGACCTGAGAAAGGCGAATTTCTATGAGGCCGACTTGCTTGGAGCAAACCTGAAAGGAGCGAAGCTAACCAGGGCATCGTTTGGAAATGCTCGTAACTTGCCGGAGGGGTTGGAGGAACACTTGGACAACAACGGTAAATATGTCGGACCTGATCCGTTCGATCCAAGGTTCGCTCCAAATGACGACACAAACGTCCAAGTTTTCTTAAGCAAGCCCGGTATCCTCAGTGTAAAGCAAAGGACATTGGTTACTGAACTGAAACGGTTGCTTGCAGCCGAAGGGATTGGGGTCGTTACACTTGAACGGGATGGATATCCAGGTTTTGGCGCCGCTGCGCATGTCCGCCGGGAAATTAGTGGGTGTGCTGGCGCAGTAATTCTGGGATTTCGGCAGCTGGAAATCGTGAGTGGGTATTGGCGGAGTGAAACTGAGGAAGCCAAATCTATCGAGGCCGTTGCGCTACCCACCGTGTGGAACCACATTGAAGCAGGAATGGCAACAATGGCAGGTTTGCCACTGCTCTGTATAAATGAGGTTGGAGTAGCTGGTGGCATGTTTGGTTTCGAGGACGTTGATAACTCCGCATTCGAAGTAAATCTGGACGGTTTGAATTTCGAAGGACTGGCCGAAAAGATATCGGATTGGTCCCATTCCGTGCGCGAAGCAGCCAACTAAGTCACATCGAGTTTTGCTGTGTGAATGTGAGCTCACGATCCGTCTATTCTATGAAAATTGAACCGTTGGGATTAGCTCCGACCGATGGACGGACGTGCTCAGAACCGGCCTCTCAGCAACTTGTTCAATTTGTCAGTCGGTGCAGATGAAAACCCAGCCAACGCACCCTTCGATATCGGCAAGATTGGGCTCGGAGCGGACATGCGGCGACGCAATGTCAGTGGATCGATCGCCGTTGGATGAATGTCCGCCTTTCTTCAGTTGATGCAGCTTCTGCGCAGTTGCAGCGAACGCCCGCTCCCCGCCCGAGTCTGCCGTTCAAGCCCACGCCAATGACGATCGCTCCTTCAATCAAGCGCGCAATGAACACATTTGGAGATTGCCGATTAGATCATTCCCCCAGTTCAGATCAGCTCCACTCCCCCAAAACCACCTCCCCCCTCACCCCATCCGAAACCGCTGCCGATAATCACTCGGCGACACCCCCACCTGCCGCAGAAACGCCCTCCGCATCCGTTCCTCATCCTGGAACCCGCAGCGCGCCGCCACCACCTTCACCCCCTGCCCGCTTGTCTCCAGCAGCTCGCGCGCAGCCTCCACGCGCATTGCCTCAACCGCCTTAGCCGGGGTTGTGCCCACAGCCGCCGTGTAGAGCCGGTGGAAGCTGCGCACGCTCATGTTCTCCCGCTCCGCAAGGCGCTCCACCCGTAGATCGCGCTCCAGGTTCTCCGCAATCCACTGATGCAGCTGGTCGAACCTCCCCGACCCTGATTGCTTCTGGCGCTCCAGCGCCGGGCTGAATTGAGATTGCCCTCCAGGGCGCACCATATAAGTCACCAGCGATCGCGCGCGCTTCAGGGCCGCCTCTTGGCCCAAATCTTCCGCCACCATGGCAAGGGCCATGTCGGTGCCCGCCGTGACCCCGGCGGAGGTCCAGATGTTGCCGTCTTTGATGTAGATTGGGTCCATCTCCACATGCACCTCAGGGAAAGCATCAATGAGTGCAGAACTGTCTTCCCAATGGGTCACCGCACGCCGGCCATTTAAAAGCCCCGTCGCCGCCAGCACCAAGGCACCAGAACAGATCGAACAGACCCGCCGGGACCGGGCCGCCGCCGCGGCAATGCCCTCCACGAACTGAGTGTCCTTCATGCAGACGTAAGCGCCATCACCGCCCACAATGATCAGCGTATCAATAGGACCCGCGCCCACCTCGGCCAAGGCGACGCAGTCCACCGCCAATAGCGTGTCCGTCTCCACCCTGCCCCCATAGCGCGACGCAATGACGATCTCATAGCCCAGCGCACCAGACCCGGGCCGCTCCGCCCAGGCCAACACCTGTAAGGGCCCGGCAAGATCAAGCAAGGCGATCTCCGGATAGACCACAAACACCACACGAAGCGGCTCCGGCGCGCGGTCCGTCTTATTGGCAGGAAATGAGGTCATATTGGCATTTATGCCAAATGCCGGTTTGCTAGTCTACGTCCGCCACGCCCACTCACCCGCCTACAAAGGAGCTCCCCATGAAAACGCTCGCCGCTCTTGTCTTTCCCGGCTTCCAGACGCTGGATCTCTATGGGCCTCTTGAAATGCTGGGAGACCATGACCTGGGCGCGGTGGATATCAAGATTGTCGCTGAGACCCTGGAGCCGGTGCCGAGCTACCATGGCATCAGGACCGCGGTAGACAGAACATTGGCGGAGCGCACCGCCTATGACCTTGTTCTCATCCCCGGCGGCGACAGCGCCCCGCTGGATCCGATAAACCAGGCCGTCAACACCTGGATCATCGAAGCCTCCAAGCATGCTGAGTACGTCATGGCCGTGTGTACCGGCACTGTGCTGCTCGCCACCACAGGATTGCTCGATGGCCGGCGGGCCACGACGAACAAGAAGGACTATGCAGCAACAGTGCCCTATGGCCCGAACGTCACCTGGGTGCCGAAGGCGCGCTGGGTTGAGGATGGCAAGTTCTTCACATCCTCCGGCGTCTCCGCGGGCATGGATATGAGCTTGGCGGTGATGGCCAAACTGTTCGGACAGGACGCAGCAGAGGCCATCGCCATCGGCACCGAGTACGAATGGCACCAAGATCCCAGTTGGGACCCGTTCGCCGAACGCGCCGGCCTCGTCTGATGCCAATTTGCCCCATGGATAGGGGCGTACTTCTGCTGGACTTATAGCGGCTTTCGTGCGACCCATCGGGTGATGGTGTCCGACAAGTTGAGTCGGCTGAAAAGGGAACACGGTGCGGGCGTTCAGCCCAAGTCCGTGACTGCCCCCGCAACTGTGAGCGGCGAGCAACCCCGGCGAATACCACTGAGCCTGTTGGCTCGGGAAGGTCCGGGGACGCATTGACCCGCAAGTCAGGAGACCTGCCATCTCGGATGCGTCATGGGCGCATCTCAGTCATCTTAACCTGGGCGGGGCGCCCCGGGACGGAGAGACGCCAGATGGACCAATACGTCCCTGACACATCACCGGCTCCCACGTGCTCTGACCCTTTTGCGCGGAGGGCGCGATGCTTTTGGAACGAACCATCTCTCAACTGGCCGTCGGCCCGTTGCCGCACGCTAAGGCGCGGCAATTGGCTCAACTTGGTTACATGCAATGGATTGCCGGCCTGCCCGGCCGCGCGGATTATCAGCGCGCAGCGCTGCACGCCTATGAAACGGCCATGCCGCATGCGGCCGCCTCCCCGGCGGTGGCGGAGTTTTGCGATTTGCTCATGCAGTCCGTGGCAGAACCGCTCACGCCCCTGCCGCTCGCCATGCCTCCAAGGAAGAGGCGCGGCGGCGCAGATGCCCGGCGCTCAGACCGGGTCGCTCTGAAGGGCATGTCGCGCACATTGAAGCGGTAGACTCACCCGGCCCTAACAGCCATCACGCCTGCTGTGCGCGCCCGCACATCCGGCGGGGCAAGGCAACTTGCCACTGCCTCCTGACCGGGCGCGCCGGGAAACGGCAGCACCAGATGCGGTGGGCTGTGATTGGCCGGGCAATGAATGATCAGCTCTCCAGGGCCCATAGAGCCTAAGTCCGCGATCGTGCTGGAGCGCGTCATGAAGAAGAGCGGCGCTGAGGCCTCGCTCATCTCTGCGCGCACATGGTTCATGAGGTCTGCCTGCGTGGCCTCGTCCATGCCCTCTTCCACCATGTCCACAATCAGGACCTGATCGCCGCGGCAGTCCAGGGCTGTGAGCATAACGTCCAGAGCGTGGCCGCTGCTCGCCTGCGTTACATCCAGGCGGTCGAGCCCAAGATAGGCTGCCCCGCGGACATGCTCTGCCAAAGCCTTCGCAAGCCGCGTTTTACCGCAGCCCAAGGGCCCGGTGATGAAGGTGAGCGGCGCAAGGTGCTCAAGCGCGAACGTCTCCCCGCCCCATGGCCACGGCAAGGCAAAGCGGACAGCCAGACCTGCCCGGCTGCTACGCTCTTCAACCAGAGCGGCCCGGCGCGCGCGCACTTCGCCAATGGTTGCACCGATCCGGCGTGCCTCGCGTTCTAGCTTGCTCTGATGGGCGCCCAGAGCATCGGCCATCCCGGCCCTGTCGCTCTCCAACAGCGCACCGATCTGCTTCAGTCCGACACTCAGAGCCCGCAAGCCGGCAATAGCTGACGCCCGCTTCATATGCTCCGGGCCGTAAGCGCGCCAACCGGCCTCGCTGCGGGCCGGGGACAAAAGCCCATGCGCTTCATAGAGCCGAAGCGCCTTCACCGAGACGCCCAGTTTCCGGGCTGCTTCTGCGGGGCTCAAGAAAACCTCTTTTTCGATCATAAGTCACCTCAATCTAGACAATTTTGACCCTTATCCGCCCGTCCCCGAGGGTCAGGTCAAGGCCACTTTGGGCGGGCTGGCAACATTTCGTTAACCATAACACTTCTATGATTCTTCTATGATTGCGGGACAGACTGAAGCTAAACGGCTGCCGATAGCCTATGCGGGCTACTCCCTCTCCTTAGCGTGTCTGGGATGGGCGTTGGCCTTAGAAACCGGGTTGGTCTCGTCCAATCCATTCTCATTGGACAGATTGAAACTGGCGCGGCTTGCCGACGGCAGCCCTATGCCAAATCCCCCTGTTTTCCACCTGGAAACCGCTGCGCGCACTGATGCGCGCCTGCCGGCCTATCGCCAGGACCCACAGCGCCTGGGTCTGTCGCGCTATGGCACCCGGAAGAGGGCACACCACACGCCGAAACATTTCGGGCATTTGGCATTTGCCGCTCTGGGCCAAAGCGCAGCGCACCAGCCGGCACCGGAAAAGGCAGCCTATGATGTGCCCTCGTTGGATTCGCTTTACCCCGAACAGGCGAACCTTGGCATTGATGAAAACGTGGCCAAACACGTGTGGGACGGCATCCCCGCCCATGCGCCTCTCACCCAGCAAGCGCCTCTGGTCAAACAGGTGAAGCTGAACCGGCAGGCACATTGCCTGGCGCTGGCCATTTACTTTGAGGCCCGTGGAGAGAGCGAAGACGGGCAAGTGGCCGTCTCCCAAGTGATCTTGAATCGGGTGGACAGCAAACGCTATCCCAACACCATCTGCGGCGTGGTCTATCAAAACGCCCATATGCGCAACCGCTGCCAGTTTTCCTTCACCTGCGACGGCAAGCCGGAACGGCCGAAGGAAGCCAAGATGTGGCGTCAGGCCAAGAGGCTCGCCAGCCAGATGCTGTGTGGGTCCGAATGCGCGCTCGATCCACTGGCGCCGAAGGGCGGGGTGCGCGATGCCACCCATTATCACGCCACCTACGTGCGGCCACGCTGGAGCTATCGCCTCAGACCGGTCGGGCGCATTGGCCTGCACAAGTTCTACACCTACAAGACGCCGCGCTCTTAAAGTCTGATCAGTCCTGACCGGCCCTGTCAGCAGGGGCTCTTGGGCGCGCGCCTCCATTCGCGCTAGTCTCACGTCGCTATGAGATTGGTGGCCTGGAACTGCAATATGGCGCTGCATCGCAAGTTCGATGCCCTGATGCGCTTAAAGCCGGACGTTGCGGTCATCTCCGAATGCGCCAACCTGGAACGCCTTGACGCGCGAGGCGGCGGAGCCTGGATCGAAGGCGATCCGGTCTGGGTGGGTAACAATCCCAATAAAGGCCTGGCCGTTTTCACGTTCAACGGTTTCAGCGCGCGCCTCTTTCAGCCACATCACCCCACGTTGCGCTACATTCTGCCGGTGCACATCGAGGGGCCCCTGCCCTTCAATCTCCTGGCCGTGTGGGCCCAGAACGCCAGCGGCGGCAGCACGCGCAAGCATCAATTAGGCCCACTGCGCCGCGCGCTTGCCAAATACACACCGGACTTCCTGCAACATCCCTCTGTAATTGCTGGAGATCTCAACAACAATGTCATTTGGGACCGCCCCGGCTGGCGCATCAACCACAAGGCCCAAGTGACCATCATGGAAAGGCTCGGCCTGGTCAGCGCCTATCATGCGCTCTCAGGCGAAGCAGACGGAGCAGAAACGGTACCGACCCATTATTGGCGCGATCGCAAGAAGGACGGGCCCACCTATCACGTAGACTACATCTTCGCGCCCCAGCCTTGGCTCACGCAAATAAAGGAGTTCCAGGTGGGCTCGTTTGAAGAGTGGTGCGGCGCAGGGCTCAGCGACCATGTGCCCCTGGTAATGGAAGTACAGCCGGCGGCATCGGCCTAACCTGGCCAGCTCGCCGGCGTGATCATCAAGCGACCATTTCCCGCCGGGCAATGTCGGAATACCCGAGAGGTCGGCGGCCAACCGCAGACGGCCACACCACGGCGTTGTCGCAGTGTTTGATGGCACCCATCAGGCCATGCGGCACAGAATGCCGGTCGAACGCTGCGCCGCCAATGGTCTCAAACCACAGCGCATGCATCAGCGCCTGTACATCCACCATCTCAGGGGTTTGGGTGTTGATCACCACAGCATCCGGCTTCATGTGGTTCAGCTCTTGTGCTCCGATCACTGTTCCGGACTGTGCCATCTCACGGCAGTGGAGCGAGACAAAATCTGCCTCTTCCAAAAGCTCTTTCAGGCTCTCGGCCTGGCGGTAGCCAACCGTGGCGCAAAAATCTGAATCCATCGGCCCATGCGCGAACACAACCACCCGCATGCCAAGACCCAGCCGAGCCTTCTCCGCCAGGATTTTGGCCGATCCATTGAAGCCCACAAGGCCCAGCACTTTGCCTTCAAGGCAATCATCATAATCATGCCCGCCCACGTCCTG
>JBCDIP010000078.1:0-9475 GCA_038748855.1 Pseudomonadota bacterium | reverse complement strand
GCACAGGGTCGGCGGTGCGCTTGATCAATTCAGATGCGTCTGGGTTGCCTGGCAGCACGAAGCGTGAGTCGGTGGCAAGCTCATCGAGCTTCAGCACGTTACCGAAGTTACTGGCCACCTTGTCGCGCTTGCCGGTCTTGCCCACTTGGTGACATCTGGCGCAGTGCTTGTCCAACATGTCAAACGCGGCCTTCGCCACGGGGTCCGTCGGCGGCACAATCTTTGTGGCGGCAGCTTCTGCAGCCCCAACGGCCGGAGCTGCGGCTGGCGCGGCAACTGGTGTGGCGGCCGGAGTGGCGCTTTCACTGGCCTCTGATTGGGTGGTTTCTGAACTCTGAGCGGTCGATTCGGCCGCCGTTGTAGAGTCCGATTGAGCCATGCTGCTGTGAATAAGAGCGCTGAATGCAACGCCGGTCAGCAGGGCTGTGAGGAGGTTTTTGCTGATTTTTGTCATCTTGGCTTCCACTGAACTGATTTTCGGAACCCTAACAGGTTCCCGCAACGTGCGATGTGACATCAGTCACAGCACGTTGAGGAACCGCTATGATTCAGTCCCCGGTGAGCTAAGATTCGCTAGTTCTTCTTGACGCGGTAGTCTTGGTGGCAGGCTTTGCAGTTTTTTGCAACGGCCCCGAAGGCTGCCTTGAAATCGCCTTCACCGGCCTTTGCTGCAGCAGCAGCTTTTCCCGTTGTTTCCAAAAACGTGGCGTTCGCGGCTTGGAAACCGGCTGAATCTTCCCAGATTTTGGGGCCAGCTTCGGTGTCTCCGCCTGTCTGCGTTCCGTCCGGAAACATGCTTCCAAATCCCGCTGCGGTGGAGTTCATAACACGCATGGCCATTTCAGCCGCCAATCCGTCAAAGGGAATCTTCCCTTTGGCCATACCGGCGGCGACTCTCATCGCTGCGCCCACATTCTTCATGGAAGTCTGCCGGTTGGCGATTGGATCGTTCGCAATGGCGGTGGTGGTGCCGATTAAGCTGGCTAGGCAAAACGCGGCAACTTTTATGTAAGTACTTTTCATAGCGATCCTTTGCAAAAAACGAGATTTGACGAGCAAATGGTAGCGATTGTTTCGATACTGCGCAATGAGCTTTAGCGAGTAACTGGCCTAACACTATGACTGTAAATGGAAAATGCTGTAAACGTGTGTCGGGCCGGAAGTTTTGCTCTCGCAATGCAAGAGCGAACAGGTGTTGCCAACCCGCCAGAATATCGGTCTGATGGGCTTTGGCTCGTTTGCGTGGGCAGCGCTCGCGAACAGGCCACGAAAGAGGCTAAACAATGGTCCGGGGTCTGAAGGTGAGGTGAGCGATCATGAGAAAATACTCGATTGAGGAAAAGAGCCAGCTCTTACGTAATCACTTTCTGCTCAAAAACCTCTCCAGGGATGATTTGGATAAACTTGCCCGGTATTCCCAGGTGCAGCAAGTGGATCCCGGCACGGTGATTTTCAGCAAGAACGATGCTGGCGACAGTATGATGGTGATCATCACAGGCAAAGTGGTAATTGGATCCACATCAATCGCCGGCAAAGAGCTGGTGTTGAACATTATTGGCGAAGGTGAAGTGTTGGGCGAAATCGCGTTCATTGACGGCGAGGCGCGCACAGCCGATGCCAGAGCACTGGAACACACGGTCTATCTGGTGCTGGAACGGCGTTATTTTCAGCCCTTGTTGGATGAACAACCCAAGCTCGCAGCCGAGTTGCTCGGCGTTTTGTGCCAGCGATTGCGGAACACGACCGACCAGATGGAAGACACGGCTTTTTATGAGCTGAAGACCAGGCTCGCCCGCAAGCTCCTGGCCTTTGCTCAGCATTATGGCGAAACTTCTGAGGAACCGGACAACATTGAGCTGCCGGTCAATCAGTCTGAGCTGGGGGCCATGCTCAGCGCAACACGGGAGAGTGTGAACCGCCAGTTGCGCGAATTGGCGAATGCAAATGTCATTGAGTTGAACCAAGGTGCCATCACCATCCTGGACCGCGATGGCCTTGATGATGTCGCTCACGAATAGGTTTCGTTTTGTCCGCGCCTAAAACCACATCTGAAGCCACCTCGTCGGAGAATGACGGCTCTCCGGGCAGCGAGCGGCTGACTTGGAAGCTCACGGCGGCTCTGACGGTTGTCGCAACTGCAGTAATCCTGGCGATCCGCGCGCTGGGTGGGTTGGAGTTTCTTGAGCTTGCCGCCTACGACCAGTTTTTGCGCATGAGGGCGGGACATTTGGAGCAACCTGCCCATGTTGCTGTCCTTGCCATCGATGATCCTGAATTGGACAAGGCCGGCTGGCCCTATCCCGACGGAGATCTCGGCAAACTGATCCAAACCAGCCTTGATGCGGGCGCCAGTGTGGTGGCCATTGATATCTATCGTGGAACAGCCGTGGCGCCGGGCACTGAGGCGTTGAACAAGATTTTGGGCGATACAAAGAACGTGGTGGGTGTCTTCAAGTTCGGCGCCACTGACGACAAGACAGTGAGCCCGCCACCGGCCATTGTAAGCAAGCTCAGAACGGGGTTTACAGACATGCTGACCGACCGGGGGGATGCATTCGTCAGGCGCAGCTTGCTCTACGCGGGAGATGGCAATGGCGTGGCCACGAGTCTGGGGGCTCAAACCGCTCGGATTTGGCTAAGAGCGCGCGGGATCAACCCGCAAGCGGCCCCCAATAATCCCAGACACCTCAAGTTGGGCGAGGCCGTTCACGTTCCGCTGCACAAGGATTTCGGCGGCTATCGGAACATGGACGCGGAGGGCTATCAGTTTCTCTTTGACTTCCGGCGCACACCAGCAGAGGTGCCAACTGTGAAGGCCAGCGAGTTGCGCGCCGGAACCGCAGACCTCACAAAACTGGCCGACCGGATTGTTTTCATTGGCGTCACCAGCCAGTCGGTGAAAGACTATTTCGCTGCACCGGTGCGTGCCGGCGCGGTGAAGCGTCAGATATACGGTGTCTACCTGCACGCCCTGGCGGCTGACCAATTGGTGCGTATGGCGCTTGGTCAGACGGCAGCTGCCAAGTCTTTGCCAACGCCGCTCACGGTTTTGCTGTGCGCCCTCATCGCGTTCGTTTCCGGCGTCTTGATTAGGGCGCGCAACCTTTCCCAGGAACAACTGATCGGCGCGGTGCTTCTTGTTGCTGCGGTGGGCGGGCTCAGCTACGGTGCGTTCGTTTTCGACTGGTGGGTGCCGGTTGTGCCGTTCCTGCTGTGTGGATTGCTCTCTATGGTTCTTGCTGTGGGCTTTAAGGAGATCACGGAACGTCGGCGCCGCGCAGCTCTGGCAGGCCTGCTGGCGAACCAAGTTTCGCCTGCCATTGCCAGAGAGCTGTGGGATCACCGTCACATGATCCTTGAGGGTGGCAGACCAAAACCGGTGCGCCTCACGGCTACGGTTATGTTCGTGGACCTGGAGGGCTCGACAAGCAATGCAGACGAGCTGCCTCCGGAAGAGTTGGTGGCCTGGGTGAGTGCATTCCTGGAAGAGGCGGCCCGTGCGGTGATCAGGTACAACGGCGTCATCGAGAAGTTCACCGGCGATGGCCTGATGGCCGTGTTCGGCATTCCGGTCCCACGCACCAGCGATGAAGAAATTGCCGATGACGTGCGCCGCGCCTGCGATTGTGCTATAGACATTGCTGCGCGCACGGACCGTTTGAATGAACGGGCGGCCGCCAGCAACACGCCTTACACCAAGTGCCGGGTCGGCATTCACACAGGGCGGCTGTCGGCAGGAAACGTGGGCACCAAGCAGCGGATGAGTTACACTGTCATTGGGCAAGCGGCCAATCTGGCGGCAAGACTTGAAGCCTATGGCAAGGACGATCCGCTGGTGTCCCGCGATCCTTCTGGAGAGATCATTGATTGCCGTGTGCTGTTAAGTGAAGACTCTGCTTCGTTACTGAACGGAAGATATAACTTGGAACCTCTGGGAGAAGCAGACCTTAGAGGTGCCCGTGATAAAATGAAGATATTCAGGCTCCCCACCACGCCTGCTATCGAAACCCTTCAAGGAGACTCTCAATGAGTAAGCTCAAGCCAAAGACCGTTCGCACCTGTCTCCTCGCGGCAGGCCTTTCCTTAGGATTTGCCACGGCGACGTTCCTTGCACAGTCAGGCGCCGCCTTTGCGCAGGATGACGCTGAAGAGCTTGAGATTGTCTTCGTGCCGCCGGTTGATGGCGCGCCGGCAGAGCGCATCGGCGCGGGCACCCGCGGATCGGGATCACCCAGTGCGCAGCTTAAACTGATGGTTCCCAAGGGCGGAGCGCTGACAGGTTCACAGTCTCCGGCTCTGTATTGGTGGAACGCCAAACCTTATGACGGCATGCTGACTGTCACCCTGACCCGGGACGGGACCGATACGCCGCTTTTGAACTTGGAAGAAAAGGTCACCCTTCAGGGGGGACTGAACACCATCTCTCTTGGCGACGTGGGCGTGCGCCTCAAGGCCGGCGACATTTACCGCTGGGCGGTGTCCATTGTGTCGGGCAACCGCACGGTGACGCAGAGCAGCTATATTGAGTTCCGCAAATCGGATATGTCCGCCACAGACAGTTCGGCCAAGATGGCAAAGGCGCTAGCGGGAGCCGGGCTGTGGTATGATGCGTTTGCTTTGGTGGCAAAAGATCCCAAGCTGAGCGGCGCGCGCATGGCCATGTTGAAGCAGGTTGGCATAAAGCTGCCAAACTAGGCGTTACTCAACGATCTCGTACTCCAACGCACCGAGCGACCAGCGAACAGCTCGGTTGTTCTTGTCGTCGCGGTGCACCTTCAACAGGTTGGAGGCCAGATCACCGAGGAACTCCTCGGAGTTCGGCACCACGGCGATGGCGCGGTTGGCCGCCAGAAGTTGATCCACTTTCACATCGTCCTCGGTAACGATCGCCAGCAACTTGCCGCGGCCCAAGGGCTTTCCGGCCGCAAACGCAAACCCGTAATAGTCATCGGGGATGGTGATCCTGCGCCCGGGGACAATCTCGCGATCCTTACCATTTTGCAGCATGATGTCGTTGGGGATCAATTGCGTCACTTCCCCGTTGGAATTCACGTCCAAGAGGATCAGCTCGCCGGCCCTCTTTGCGGTTACCGAGATCCGGAACTCCTGGCCCAGCTTGAGCGTGCGGCCCGGGTTGATTTCGATTTTCACGTCCGCATCGTTTGATTGCACCAGAACCTCAGCGGCATCAGCTGCAGCACTGGCCGTAACCTCAGGCTTTGCCGTTTCGGGTGCAGGCTCTGGCTTGGCTTCTGCTGTGGTTTCCGCCGGTTCGGCCGCCACTGGCACGATCGCCCGCGCCAATGCGCTTGGATGGGTTTCCAGCGTGGGGGTAAACCCGAGCTGACTGCAGCGCGGATTGGTCCGGCAGTAGGCCGTCGCTTCGCTCCTCAGGTACGCAATCAGCTCAGCGTGGGTCACCGTGCCGTTCTTGTTCTTGTCCGCCAGCTTCTTGCTCACACCATTGATGAAGTTGCGGGTGAAGATGCCACCATCCAGCGTGTCCCAGGAGAACTGGTTGGCGGATGCTGCAGACCAGATGCGAAGTTTGTCCGCCGAGTTCAGAAAGCTGGCTTCGCCGCGATGGGCGTCCACCTGATCAGGGGTCGGACCGCCCGACCTTGTGCCCAAATCTGGAATAAAGGTGCGGGCTTGGTCGGCGGAGCTGTCTGCGCTCTCTTGCACCGCGCCGCGGGAAATCGTTCCGGAGTGGCAGGAATCGATGATCACAGTCAGATCCCGGTCCGACATCTTGGCCAGGATGGCGCCGAACTCATCATCGGTAATCTGGTTTCGCCCGTCTTTGGTGGTGTCGATGGGGGAGAGCGTTTCATCCAACCCGTCTTTCTCATCATCGTTCTTATCCGGCAGCTGGCTGCCATGACCGGAATAGTAGATGAACACCTTGTCGCCGGCTTTGGTGGACCGGACCAGCCAGTTCTCCATGGTCCGCAAAAGGTTCTTCCGTGTGGCCTGGCCATCTTTCAGGATGGCAATCTCATCTGAGCGGTAGCCCATATGTTCTGTTAGGAACCGTTCCATGCGCACCAGATCACGCGGAGGTCCGATCAGTGGTTGGATGTTCTGGTAGGCCCCAATACCGATCAACAGAGCGCGTTGGCCAGCCTCGGCCGGTGTTGAGAACGCGCTTGCGGATGCCAGAAGGCTGGCAGCGAGACCGAGGGCGGTCAGGAAGGGTCTGCGGGTCGGCATTCGAATGAGTCCTATCAGTTTGCGGTGAAAATCCCGGTGAAGCCCAGCTGGAACGTTTTGTTCTCCAGCGCCGCCCGCATCACGGTTCTCAGTTTCCCGGCAGCTTTGCGGTTGTTCAGCCGCTTAAGCCCCTTGATGAGCTCTGCGTTTGCCGCTGGAACCGACAAAGCCACCAGATGATCGGCCCCGAACGGCGGCACCACTTTCAAGGGGAAGCGCAGCGCTTGGCCCTCTCTCAGCTTGCCGTGGTAGCGCGGGTCCGGGTCATTCGGCGTTGGGATCAGGAACTGCACTGTTCCATCAACCGCCAGATTGAACGCCACCAGATTGGGGTGCTTGTGCCCCGAAAGCTGGATGGCAATCTGCTGGCCTGAGCGGTGCAGCTTGTCGCTAGGCTCCACCCGGACAGACATTGGGTTGCTCTCTGCCAGCTGGCCCAGATCGCGCAGCAACAGCCATTTGTCCACAATGGCTTGGGCATTGGCCGCGGACGCTTGGGGCCCAAGGTGGGCAATCACGTCGCCATCGCTGGTGATCACATCGCCGCTGGCATAATCCCAAATCAGGTCTGCATTGTCCTGAGCAGCAATCGTCACGTTCGTGAAGGCACCTTCCAGGCTGTTGCCTGACGGCAGGTTCACGATGCTGAGCGCCGCTGGACGGTCAAAGGGATCGGGCCCTGCGCTGCCGACCGCCAAGCTGATCTCCGCAGGCTTGCCGCGAGGGGTCATCTGCGGGTGCTGCCGGCCCGCGGAGCGTGTCCGCACGGCCTCGGTCACATATTGTGCCAGCTCTTGAGTATTGACCGCGCCGTTCCGATCAAGATCGGCGCGTCCTCTGAGGGCCCGGGCAAACGACCAGGACAGTGCGCCGCGCGGTTTTTGATCAATCTTGATTTCCTGAACCACCTGATCGTCGCGCACCGCGCCGAAATAGACAATATTGTCCAAGTCCTCAGGGTTGAGAGACGCCGTGGCTTCCGTGGGCGGTGGCAGCGGATCGTCAACAATCGCGCCATATCCGCCAAGCCGCGTGCGCAGCACACCAGATCGGCTGTCGAAGCTCCGAGTCATGGTGCCGGAGTGGCAGGAATCGGCGACGAAGATGATCTTCAGATGCCGCGCTTTGGCGAACATCAGGTTGATCTCATTGTCGAGAATGCGTTCAGCATTGCCGGGCCGGACATTCTGAAATCCAGCCAACTGGAATGTCTCATCCAAGCGGTCATCCTCGCTGCCCACAACCTTCTCCGGCTCCTGGCCGCCGTGACCGGCATAGGAGAAGACGATGGTGTCCCCGGGAGCCGCTTCGTCAGTCAGCTCACGCCAGGACTGCAGAATGCGCTCCCGGGTGGCCTCTCCATCAAGCAGCATGATGACCTTCTTTGCGCCCATTGTGCGCAGGGCATCATCGATGTCGCGCGCGTCGTTCACCGCGCCGGCCAAAGACGGAAGGTGCTGATACTTATCTATGCCGATCACCAGGCCATAAACATCGGCTTTGGCGCCGGTGGCAGCGAAGAGGAAGGCGGCCAGGGCGATGGTGAGGCGCCGGGCCGCGGTCGTGCAGGTGCGGATGCTCATCTCAGCAACTCAACCCGGCGGCTCATTTGATGCAGCTCTTCCACGGAGTATTGCTCAGGATTGCTTGGCTCGAAGGGTTGGCTTTCTCCATGGCCAATAATCTTGATCTCGCTGGCATAGTCCCCGGCGGCAAGAAACTCTCTCACCCGCTCAGCCCGCCTGATGGAGAGGGCATGGTTTGATTCTTCTGAGCCCACGGGATCTGTGTGTCCGGCCAAGGTGATGGACGGGGCGCCTTGGGATTTCAGGATCGACAGAAGATCTTGGGCCGCGGCTGCGCCTTTCTCGGTGAACTCAGCGCTTCCAAACTCAAAGGTGATCGGCACTGCCACTTTCTTGATCACCACACCCCGGATGGACGGAGCGCCCAGACCGGTTGCGTTGCCGCGGGTGCGCGGCACCGCCACATAATTGGCGGACAACAGGCGCGACGTTTCGGCTTTGTTGACGATCTGCTTAATGATCTTCTCCGGCGGCGGGGAGGTGGTGAGGCCTTTGTCCTGGATGACGTCCAGCGCCTCTTGATAACGCTTGGTGGCGTTCTCCCGGTCCCGTCTGCCATCGGCAATGTCGCCCAATGTGGCCAGTACCTGCCAATGGCGGAAGTAGTGCAGGCTGTCGATCAGATCGATCTCAAGCTCTTCCAAGGTGCTGCCTCGCTTCAGGGCAGCCTCGACGTCTGCGGTGATCGCAACGGAGACTTTGCGGCCCAGAGCGCGCTTGAACTCTGCATCGCAATCTTGGCGCGCTGCTGCCTTGGCAAACAGGGCCTTCAAGGTCTCAACGCTTTGCTCGGCGGACTTGGTTTCTTCATAAAGCTGGGTGCAGGTCACGGCCGCTTCTGCAGTGGCCGTCGGGCCGCAGAACATGAGAAGTGCGGCCGCTAAGCTGAGTGCTGTTTTTCCTAAGGTCATGTCGGAACCAGGTTTTTTTGTTCTTCAGATGCGTCCCCCGCATCACAATAAGGCGGACTGTACACGAATGGAAAGAGCTTTGAAGTGATGCACATCACAGGCTGAGCATATCCCTGGGCGCATTACAGTTTTCAGATGGCTGGCTTACCCTTAGGGCTAGAAGAGCTGACGCGGGAGCCATTGGGTGATCTCGGGCAACACCCAGATGATCGCAACCCCGATGATCTGCAGCACAATAAACGGCGCCACCCCGGCATAGATATGCCCGGTCGTTACCTCCTTTGGTGCAGCGCCCCGCAGATAGAAGAGCGAGAACCCAAACGGGGGCGTCAGGAATGAGGTTTGCAGGTTGATGGCGAAGAGGACAGCCAGCCAGATCGGATCGTGACCCATCAGGATCAGTACCGGCATAATCAGAGGCAGCACGATTACCGTGATCTCAACGAAATCGAGAAAGAAGCCGAGGATGAATGTCAAAAGCATGCAGAAAATCAGCGCCCCAATCGGCCCGCCCGGCATGCCTTCCAGAATGTGCTGGATGCGGTCTTCGCCGCCCAATCCAACGAAGACAAGAGCAAACACGCTCGCGGTCAGGATGGTCGCGAAGATCATGGAGGTTACGGTCATGGTTGAGGTCAACGCTGCGCTCAACATATCCGTGGCAAATGCTTTTTGCAGGGAGACCACAATCGCCGCCAGCCCGGTCAAGGCCATCCCCACATAGGCCGCTCCCAACGCCCAGTCCAAAGGACCGGTGTCGCTGCG
>JBCDIP010000077.1:0-9545 GCA_038748855.1 Pseudomonadota bacterium | reverse complement strand
GCGGCTATGTCGACGCCGCGCCCGCCGGGCGCGGCAAGGTCAGCGTCTTCAGGTTCGCTCACTTGGTTTTTTCGATGACCTGCTTCAGACCTTCTGTGGTTTTGGCAATGTCGGCCGTCAGATCCTTAGAGCCCACAAACTTGACCGGGAACTTGAGCTTATTGGTCACCAAGTCGCCAAAGGCCTGATCCTTGGTGGCCGCTTCCATAGCACCTTCAAGCTTGCTCACCACCGCATCGGGCGTGCCTTTGGGCACCACGATCACTGCCTGGCTGGGCATGGAGACACCGTACTTCTCGTTGACCGACGGCACGTCCGGCGAGCCCAAGAGGCGCCCGGCGTTCATGGAGGCCAGCACCTTCATCTTGTCGCCATACCGGTTGTGGATGCCGCCGGACCAGGCAAAGTCGATCTTGCCGCCGAGCAGGAACGGCACCATTTCACCCCCGCCTTTTGTGGGGATGCCCGTCCACTTCACCCCTTCTTGACCACCGATAAAGTTGATGTAAGAGCGCGACATTGCGCTTTGGTCGGCGAAGTTCAGGGTGCCTTTTTTGGCGTGCTCAATGAGCTCTTCCATGGTGTTGAAGGGGGCATCGGCCTTGGCCACGATGGCTTGCTGATATTCGGTGATTTGGCCCACATAAATGAAGCTGTCCAAGTCGTAGGACACCTTCTGGGTCAGCGGCGGCCACAGAAGGGACGTGGAGGCAGCGAACAACAAGGTGTAGCCATCCGGCTTGGCGGCAGCCACTTCAGAGGCGCCCACTGCCCCACCGGCGCCCGGCCGCGTCTTCACCACAACATTGGCCCCCAGCTCTTTGGCAAGCGCCTTGGAGTAGACCCGGGCCATGGTTTCCGTGGAGCCACCGGCTTTATAGGGAATGACAAGCGTCACGGGCTTTTCGGGATACTCGGCCTTTGCGGCCTCAAACCCAGTGAGCAGTGCGGCCGCGGCGAATGCGGCGGATAAAACGGCGCGACGGTGCAGTTTGGTCATAGTGCTCTCCTTGTCAGTCCTTACGTTGTTGTTGCATGATTGGTTAAAACTACATAGTTTTAGTAAAACTGTCCATAGCGTGAAGGATTGACCCCGGTGACCCCTGAAACCTGGCACGGCCCCATTGCCCGCGATCTCGTTGGCGACAATGCACCTTCTGTCCGCTCCGGCGATGATGCGGCGCTTTATGGCTCAGCGGTGATCGAGCCCTTGGAGCCGGCGGAGGTGAGAAGCCACCGCACGCTCGTATTGCGGTACACAGCCGGCAAGCTCGGGCTGGATGACACCGGCGCCATCCGGGTGGCCTTCCGCATGGTCACCGATTCGGGCAAACCACAGACCGACGATCCCACGAAAGCCGGATACGTCTCGGCCACCTGCACCGGCGGAGGGCGCATTGTGCTCAGCATCGGTCCCCATGGTCAAAGGCCTTGGAACCGGACGGTGACGGCGCAGCTGCGCGGGGGCTATCTGTCGGAGGGTGACACCATCACTATCGTCTTCGGCGACACCAGCCGGGGCTCGCCCGGTATGCTGATGCAAACTTTTGCCGAAGGGGGATATGAGCTGCGCGTCTCCACCGATGTGCAGGCCACCGGCAATTTTCTGCCACTGGACCAACAGTTCTCGTTTCCGGTGGTGGCCGGCAAGGCCGCCGTTTGGAAAGCGGTTCTGCCCACGCTCCGCCGCCCGGGCGAGCCGTTCCATCTGGGTCTGAAGGCCGAAGATGCCTGGGGCAACCCGACCAACATCGCCAGCGGCAAGGTTGAGCTGGTGCCCTCGCTCAAGGTGGAGGGGTTGCCGGCGCCTTTCGACTATGCGCCTTCAGACCGGTCTGTGGTGATTGAGAACCTGAGCGTTCAGGAAGAGGGCGTGTTGACCATCAAGACGCTGGTGGATGGCCAAGAGGTGGCTGAGGCTGGGCCTCTCGCGATCCGGCCCAGCGGTGTGGCCGGGTTCTGGGGAGATCTGCATGGCCAGACGGGCGAGACCGTTGGGGTGAACTCGATTGAGAGCTATTTCGACTTTGCCCGCAACAAGGCCTTTCTGGAGGTCTCAGCCCATCAGGGGAACGATTTTCAGATCAACGCCAAGTTCTGGGCAAAGCTCAACGACATTACGGCGGAGGTGGATGAGCCCGGACGCTTCACCGTGTTCCCGGGCTATGAGTGGTCGGGCAACACGGCCATTGGCGGCGACCACAACGTATTCTTCCGCACCGAAGGGCGTCAGATCCGGCGCTGCTCCCATGCGCTTCTGGAAGATCGCAGCGAGATGGACACCGACGCCCACACGCTGACCGATCTCTACCGCTCGCTGGAAGAGGAAGATTGCGTGATCTACGCCCATGTGGGCGGGCGCTATGCCAACATCCATTACGACCATGATGCCCGCCTGGAGACCGCGGTGGAGGTGCATTCGGCCTGGGGCACGTTTGAGTGGATTTTGACGGACGGCTTTCCCTTGGGCCGCCGTGTGGGGGTTGTGGCCAACAGCGATGGGCATAAAGGGCGCCCGGGGGCAAGCTATCCCGGCTCATCTGAGTTCGGCGCCTATGGCGGGCTCACCTGCTTTCTGACGGACCGGAACGACCGGGACGCGATCTTTGAGGCGCAGCGGCGGCGGCACCATTACGCCACCACCGGATGCCGGATGCATATGGATGTGTCGGTTGAGATACCCGGTGGCGGCACATTGTTTGAGCGCAATCCGGATGCAGTGCCGGATACGCCCACCCATGCTGTGGGCAAGGCAATGATGGGCGATATCGTTCAGACCGCTGCTGAGGAGGTTGAGCTGTCCTTTGAAGTGCTGGCCCATGCCGGCATTGAGCGTATTGAGCTGCGCAACGGGACCGAGGTGTTGGACGTACTGCGGCCCTACGGCGAGGCGGATCTGGGGAACAGGGTGCGTGTGGTGTGGGGCGGTGCGGAGTATCGGGGCCGTGGGCGCGACACAAGCTGGCGTGGACGGGCGGCGTTCAGCGAGGCCATGATCACCGGCTTTGAGACGATCAATCAGTGGAACCGGGAACGCCTGCTGCAGCAGGCCGGTGTGCATGGGGTGGTGTTCGACACGATCACCACGGGCAACTTCACCGGGTTTGATGCCTGGCTGGAAGGTGATGGCGGCACCCTTGATATCGCCACCTGCCTTGGTGACATGAGCCTTAACGTGGCGGACATTGGGCTGGAAGATCAGATCCTGGAAGCCGGCGGGCTGGAGCGCAAGCTGCGGGTGTTCCGCCTGCCTGGCGAGCGACTGGGGCGGGAGCTTACGGCGACGCGCACGGTGAAGCTGGCTGAGGTGGGGGATAACCCGTTGTGGATCTGCGTGACCACGGAAGATGGCTATCAGGCCTGGTCGAGCCCGGTTTATCTGTTCCGTTAGCACCCTTGCGTCCTTGCGAAAGCGAGGACCTTCTGAGCAAAACGGACGGTTCCAGCTATGGGCCCTCGCGTTCGCAAGGGCGCGGCCAACATCGTCATCCCCGCGAAAGCGGGAACCCAGCGACCACAGATTTCCGTTGCTTCTGGGTCCCGGATATTTTGCTGACGCAAAATTCCGGGATGACGGGGGGGTGGACGCGGGGGTTATCCCTTAGCGCGGAAAACGCTCATAATCCCATGGTGAGGCGCCGTGGAAGGCCCTATTGTTGTTCAGCGTAAGGGGCACATTCGCTTAGAGAGGCAATGACGGAAGATCCATGCTGGCAAGACTTTTTCTGGTTGTAGCCTTTTTGTTTATGGCCGCCACCACCACCCAAGCTGCTAAACGCATCGGACTGGTCATCGGCAACGACACCTACGCGCACGTGCCGGTTCTGGAGAAAGCGCGCGCCGACGCCAGAGCCATTGCGGGCGCGCTGAGCGAAGTGGGCTTCGATGTCACCCGCGTGCTGGATGCCGACCGCAGCGCGATGAACCGCGCCATCTCCACGTTCGTGGGCAAGCTGCAACCGGGCGACACCGCGTTCGTGTTTTTCGCAGGCCATGGCGTGGAAATCGGCGGGCAGAATTACCTCCTGCCCACCAACATTGAGGCTGCCGCCAATGCCAGCGAGGATTTCATCAAGTCTGAGAGCATTGGATTGAACGATGTGCTGGCCCGCGTTCAGGGCACGGGCGCGCGCATCACCCTCATGTTCATTGATGCCTGCCGCGACAACCCCTTCCAAGGCACGGCCGGTCGCAGCATAGGCGGCTCACGGGGCCTTGCCCGCATCACGGCGCCGGAGGGAACATTCGTGGTGTTTTCCGCAGGCGCGGGCCAACAGGCCCTGGACCGTCTTCAGGGAGATGATGCCAACCCCAATTCGGTGTTCACCCGAACCCTGCTGCCCAAGCTCGGCGAGCAGGGCCTGGAACTGCGAGAGATGGTCTCCAAGGTGCGCTTGCAAGTCCGGAAAATCGCCCTCACCCAGAACCACCGGCAGTTTCCGGCCTACTATGATGAGCTTCTGGGCGAGTTCTATTTCAAACCCAAAGGCACTCAGACACCCGCACCCGCTCCGGTCAGCAGCACCCTTCAAGACGATTTTGAGCGGGTCCGGTCCCTCAACTCCATTGTGGCGTATGAGGCCTTCCTGGAGAAGCATGGCGACAAAAAAGACATCCTGGTGGATATCGCCAAACAGCGCCTGGCTCTGCTCCAGCCGGCGGCGGAGCCCGAGCCTGAACCAGAGAAGGAACCCGCCTATGACGCGCGCAAGGCCCTCATTCTGGCAAGCCAGAAGCGCTTAAACGCCCTGGGGTGCACTGTGGGCGTTGCGGACGGCGTCTCCGGCCCTAGAACACGCGGCGCCTTTCGCAGGTTCATTTCGGCAACCGGCGCGCGCCTGAGCGTTTCGGACTTTGGCTCTCAGAAAGCGCTCGATTGGCTCAACCGGGCAACCGGCAGCCCTTGCGCGGCAGCCCCGCCGCAAGAGATCGTGGCCGCACAAAAACCAAAGCCTGCAACATTGGCTGGTCGCTGGGCCTTCAAGGCCAGCTGTCCGCTTGCCATCCGCGCCTGGGGCACCACCACCTACCGTTGGCTCGGGGCGAACAAGTATGCCGTTGTCACAAAGGACAACTTCAAAAACCTGGCCAAAGGCACGGTCACCGACGTGGGCGGCGGACGTCTGGCCGTCAGGCTCGTTTGGCAGGATGGCGCCAAGGACAATTACACCGCCACGCTCAGCGGCAACCGCAGAACCATCACGGGCGTGAACTATGCAGGCTGCCGGTTCACGGCGCGAAAGCAGGGTTAGAACGCGCTTGGATCAATGAGCGACCGGCTCTGCTTCCGCGTCCCTGCGAAAGCGGGGACCTTATCAGCCAAGGGATCGGTGTGAGCTATGGGCCCTCGCGTTCGCAAGGGCGCGGTATAGCTGCGGTATTAGGGAATAAGAACCGTCGCTCCCAATGTGGTCCCGCTCTCGATTGCCTCGTGCGCCTTCACGGCATCCTTGAGTGCGTACTCGTAGTTGATGTTGGCATCCAAGATCCCATCGCCAATGGCCTTGAAGAGGTCCCGCGCCGTCCATTCCAGATCTGAACGCTTGGCCACATAGTGCATGATCGCCGGACGAGTGATGAAGAGCGATCCGCGCCGGCCCAGATCCTGGATGATATCCACCGGATCAGGCGGGCCGGACACATGGCCATAAGCGGCACACACCCCCATGAGCCGCAGACAATCCAGACTGTCCTGCAGCGTGTCCTTGCCGATGGCCTCATAGACCACCGCACAGCCCTCCCCGTTTGTCACCTGGCGTACAACATCCACGAAGCTCTGCTCAGAGCGCACCACCGGGTGATGACACCCGGCGGCCCGGGCTACTTCGGCCTTTTCCGCAGTGCTCACGGTGCCCACCACCGTGGCGCCCAGAGCCTTGGCCCATTGGCACAAGATGAGGCCCATGCCCCCGGCGGCGGCATGCACGAGAATTGTGTCGCCCGGCTGAACCGCATAGGTGCGGTGGAGCAGATAGTGGGCTGTCATACCCTTCATCAGGAGGGCCGCCACCTGGCGGTCGTCCAGCCCATCCGGTAAATGCAACAGCTTGTCAGCCGGATAGTTGCGCTTTTCTGAGTAGCTGCCCAGCGGGGGAATACCGTAGGCCACCCGGTCGCCGGTCTTAAAGTCCGTCACCCCCTCGCCCACGCCCTCAACAACGCCAACACCCTCAAAGCCGATGACCACAGGCGGTTCGGGCACCGGCCAGGGGTGGGAGATGCCGCCGCGGTGGTAGGTGTCGGCAAAGTTGACGCCTACCGCGGTGTGGCGCAGTTGCACCTCGCCCGGGGCCGGGTCGGGCAGCGGCCAGTCTTCCCAGGTCATGGCGCTGGGCGGACCTAGATTGTGGATCACTTGGGCTTTGGGCATGCCTTCTCTCCTCCGCTTGTCCGCCGCCTATTTGTCTTTAAACCGTGCCGCATTGGCGGCGGCTGCGGCCTCGATATCCCCTTGCCCGAACGCCGACGGGCGCGGTTCGGGCAGTTGCAGAGCCGATTGCGTCTTCGGGCGCTCGTCAATGCGCTTGAACCATGCGTTCAAGTGGTCCAGCCCGTCAACGCTCACCGTGGCCCAGAAGTAGCTGCGAGCCCAAGGATAGGTGGCCATATCGGCAATGGACATCTGATCGCCCACCAGCCAGTCGCGCCCCTCAAGGCGGGTGTTCAAAACCTCCAAAAGACGCCGGCTTTCGTCCACATAGCGGGTGATCGCATAGGGCACATCGTCCCCATTGGGCTTGGCGATGCGCTGGAAGAACATGGCCTGGCCCATCATGGGGCCAATGCCGCCCATCTGAAACATGAGCCATTGCAAGGTCTCTGAGCGCTCGTTCGGATCGTGGCTGAGGAACATGTCGTACTTCTCGGCCAGGTACCAGAGGATGGCGCCAGATTCGAAAACCGCGAAATCATTGTTGCCGCGGTCCACAATAGTGGGGATGCGGCCATTTGGATTGAGCTTCAGATAATCGGTTGCCTTCTGCTCCTTCTTGGAGAAGCTGATGGGCACCATGTCATATTCAATCTCGCCTTCATGGAGGAAAATCAGCGGCTTCCAACCGTTCATGGTGTTGGCGGTGTAAAGCAGAATATCGGGTTGGGACATATCCAATCTCCAGCTGAGGGAACGGTCGCGGACTTGACGCAGCCGCGGTCGATCCGCAAAGTGAGATCGCCAGGTACAAAAATCAACCAGTATACTTTTGGTAACCTATCAAAAAGGCACCCCTTATGAAGGCACAGGTGATTGAAGACGGCCAAGGCAGGCGGATCGCGAAGGATGTGTGCACCTCCCCATGCGCCATCGAACGGGGCATGCGGATCATTGGCGGCAAGTGGACCGGATCCATTCTCTGGCATCTGAAGGACGAGCCGGTGCGCTTCAACGATCTCGCCCGCATGATCGGTGGGGCCAGCAAGAAGATGATCGCCGAACGCCTACGACAGCTGGAAGCCAACGGGCTGATCGAACGCGAAGTGCTGCAGACGTCACCGATCTCTGTGCACTATTCCATCACCCCACTCGGCGCCACAGCGCTGGGGTTCTTGGATGAGCTGCGCAAATGGAGCGAGAGCCTGCCCCAGGACGCCGCCGATCAGGCCGCGTAGCGCTTCAACACGTCAGGGTCTGGCTCCAATCCTAGCCCCGGCTTATCCGGAACCTGGACCATGCCGTTCTTGGGCAATGGGATGGTGGGATCGAGCCAAGCCTCAGCTTCGATGTAGAGCATCTCGAACATCTCGGTGTTCTGCTTGGCCGCCATGATCTGCGCGCTCGCCCAAAAGCCAGGGCCGAAGTAGGGGCAGTGGGGCATGATGACCTTGCCGGCCTTAGCCGCCATATCGCAGATCGCCGCCATCTCGGAGATGCCGCCCACCTTGGTGACGGACGGCTGGGTATAGGTGATGGCCGGGATGGTGCGGGCAAACTCCACCGAAGTGCAGGCGTTCTCGCCGCTCGCGATGGGCACGCCATACTCTTGTTCAAGAGCGCTCAGCGCCGCTTCACTGTCCGGCGGGAACAGGGGCTCTTCCACCCAATAAAGCCCAAGGCGCTTCATATGAGGCATGAGCTCAGCCGCATCTTCAGCGGACCAGTTACAGTTCACATCGGTGACCATCTTGATCCCCTCACCCACACCGGCCCGGCCCGCCTCAATGTTCGGCAAGGTGATCTCGTGCAGCTTCACCGCATCGTAGCCTTCGTCCACCGACTTTTCGGCGTATTTGCGCACCAGATCCGGCTCGCCATAACGCACCAGGCTGGAATAGGCCGGCACTTCCTCGCGCGTGCGCCCGCCCAGAAGCGTGGCCACGGAGACGCCTTTCTCCTTGGCCGCAATATCCCACAGCGCGATGTCCACCGCAGAGATGGCGAAGATGGAGATGCCATAGCGGCCATGCAGATGGAGCTTCTGCTGCAGCGACTTGTTGAAGGCGGGGATGTCATCGATCTCCGCACCCACCACCAAGGGCAGTACCATCTCTTTAATCGCGCTCACCGTGGTCTTGAAACACACATAGGAAAAGCCATCGCCCCAGCCCACGATGCCGTCATCTGTCTCCAGCCGCAGCAAGGCGATCTGCAGATGGGTCCACTTGCCGGGCATCAGCCCGGTCTTGGCGCTGCCATCGGTGAACGGGATGGCGATCGGGAAAACATCAGCTTTGGCAATGCGCATGGAGGCTCCTTGGGTGAGTAAGGTAGGGGCGGGTTATCGCCTCAGAATATCCTGCTCGGCCACCCATGGATAGATCGCTGCGCTCTCTTTCCGCCACACCAGGTAGAGCGGGCGGGTGAATTCCGGTGACCCAACCACCGGGAAGAGCTTGGCTGCACGCACATGAGGCTCCGACAGGCGCTGAGGCAAATAAGCCGAGCCGCCCTGCTCCAACAGATAATCCAGCGCCCAGCGGCTGGAGCTGAAGGTCATGTGCGCCGTTTCATCACCAGGCCAGGCCAGCGAGTGCTGGCGGCGGAATTCAGGACCGAGGTCCACATAAACATAATCGGGATGCCACTCCTGCACCGGCCGGCGCTCGGTGGAGACCTGGACCAGCCGATCCTTCATCAGCTCGCGCGCGACGAGATCTGAGCCCGTAATGGGTTCCGCGCTGAGCGCGGCATCCACCAGCCCGCTGCCCAGCCAGCGCGTCAGCTCGTCCAGATCCCCCGCCCAGGTCTCAAGCGCAAGATCCGGATGGTTCTGTCGGATCTGATCGAGCCAGAGGGCCCCTGCCCCTTCCCACAGGTCATAATGACAGCCAAAGCTGAAAAGGCCGGAAAAGCCGCGCGGCAGCCCCACGGTCTTGCGGGCCTGCTCCCAGGCCTGGACCATCAGTTCCGCATGGCGCTGAAACGCAAAGCCGGCCTTGGTGAGTTCTGCGCCCCGGCGCGAGCGCACCAGCAGCTTTTGGCCCAAAGTCTCCTCCAACACATCCAGCCGTGTGGTGACCGTGGACTGGGTCACGTGGAGCTGCTCGGCCGCTTTGGAGAGGTTGCCCGTCTCCACTACGGCGAGGAAGGTCTGAAAGGCCGCGATATT
>JBCDIP010000076.1:0-9576 GCA_038748855.1 Pseudomonadota bacterium | reverse complement strand
GATAGTATACGTACCATCCCCTTGCCAGCTCGTATGGTGGCAGTCCGTCAATCTGGAGGTTGAGGTCAGTGCGTCCCAACTCTGTCAGCACCAGGGTGAATACAACACCGGCCACCACCGCCGCTCCAATCGCCAGCAGCCAGTTTGCAAACATGGCGAACAGATAGCTGTCTGATGTCTTTCTGAGACCATATCCGGCTGCGCATGACGCCAAGCCTAATGCGGCCACAGAGATGTGGATTGAAAGGGCAGTGCTCGTGACCTGGGCGACGAGAAACAAAAGCAAGGCGCCAAGCGCGAGGATTACGTTGAGCACGGCTATCGGACCATGCAAAGCGGCGACAAACCATTCAGAAAGCGTGCGCAAGGGATGGCCGTTTGGGTGGATCTCCTCAGCATTCTCCCGCACCACATGGGCCAGGCCCAGGATGCCTTTGATCAGTTCATAAAGGGTCGCAATCTTGCCTGAACGTCCCCTTGAGATGTCGGCCCAGGACACCTCAGCGAACGTGAACTCCGCTTTTGCCGTGGTGATCCTGCGGATGTCGCAGGGAAACAGCTTCGCCACGCGCGTGCTCTCGCCGGCAATCTCGTCGCGTAACCAGCGTCTATCAGACCGCACTGGTCTTGGGATGTGGCCCGTTGAGGCGCCCACCATCCGATCAAGTGTATCGCCTGGATGCTGTTCGCCAATTCCGTGAACAGCAAGCACAAGACGTTTCTTGCGTTTTTTGGTTGTGCTGTCCGGTTCCAAGACCTCTCCTCGTCTGAACTGATGATCCAGCAATTCTTCTGATGGGGGCAAAAGAAAGTGTGCCACGCACGGGGGCTTGGGCTCAAGAGTTGATCAACATTGGCGGCGGGCACCATTGAACAGCTCGCGAATCGTGGCTAGCATTCACTTTCCACATGGCCCAAACGAGGAGGTTTTGCACATGAAGTCTATCAAACACTGCTTTGCGATCACCGGATTAGTTTTGTCGGGCCTTGTGGCGGGGGCACCAGGGGCGGCGGCGGCGCCGCAGGCCCTGGCACTGGTGGAAACCGGCGGCACGATCGATCTGGCGTGCGCGGGCGCCACCTGCAGCGCTGAACTCACGTCATTCTGTCTGGATTCCAGCCGTATTTCGCCGCCCCGCGGCACAGTATACGAACTGGCCACGGAGGGACTGGTGCAATTGGTGGGCACCACACCGGACGGACGCAACATCTCCCTTGATGCCGGCAAGGTTGCGCGCTTTGTCTCTAAGCGGCGCCATCTGGCGGTGCGGGTCAGCGTTGACCGGGCCAAGCTGCAGTCCTATGGCCTGACCCATGTTTCGGTTCATGTGGCGGCGCACGCGGCACTTCTGCCGGTCTCCAGCCCCGCGGACCCCACGGCGATTGGGGAGGCTGAAGCCGATCTCTTCACAGGGCCTTTGCGCAAGCTTGGCAGCCAGATCGTCGATAGCAACTCCACGCGCATGCAAGCGGCGCGGGTCACCTCCCGGATGATCAATCTGCTGCCGGACCGTGGCAGCGCGGGCAGTCAGCTTGAACCCGTATGGAAGCGGGCCACCACAGCAGCCGCCGCACCCGGCAAGCCACTGACGCCCGAAGCCCGCGACAAGGCCCGCGGTGCTCTGGAGCTCTGCCGCTATGTGACCTCGGTCAACCGCAGGATCAGCCTGAAGAAATGTCTTCAGGAGAAGCATGACGGACTGGTGGACTATCTCAATCAGCAATACTGGAAGGCCGTCAAAACCGGTACGTAACCTGAAACAGTCTTAAAACGCGCACACAAGCGCCTCACGAAAACATTAGACTTCGTGTGCGCACGTGTGCGCGTCGATGCGCTAGCGTGGGCCATCTTTTTCGATTTTGAAGATTTGACCCCATGGCGACGTTTGCGGCTTCCCTCCAGTTCAGTCGGGATGAAACTCCCTCAAGTGATACCCTGAGTGCTCTTTGGACGGGGGCTCATAAGGCGTTCAGCACTCGCCCGGCGATCAAGGCCAAAGAGACTGCGTATTCCTACGACGATCTTGATCGAAGGGCTCGCGCTCTGGCGGCCAAGCTGCATGGCGCAGGACTTGAAGCCGGGGACGTGTGCGGAATTTATCTCGGACGTTCTGCGGAGTGCGTCATTGCCATTCTTGCGGTCACCCTGGCGGGTGGCGCGTGGCTGCCGTTGGATCCGGCTTATCCGAAGGCCCGGCTGCGCGCCATGGCGGACGAAGTGGGGATCAAACTCTTGCTGGTGGAACAGGGCACAGAGCCCCTGATGCTCAATTGCCGGGCGGAGACGGTCCATGTGAACGCAGATGAGCCACCGGTGCCTCAGAATGATCCAAAAGGCCCGGGCTGGAGCGCGCGGGGCGATGATCTCGCCTACATCATCTACACATCAGGCTCCACGGGCCGGCCCAAGGGCATCCAGATCCACCACAAGGCGCTGGTCACTTATTTGGACTCCATGGCCGCTGTTTTGCCGCCAGAGAGCTTGACCTGCGTTCTATCAGTCAGCTCGCCGAGCTTTGACATCTCGCTTCTTGATCTCTTTCTCACCTTCCGGTCAGGGGGCACTGTGGTCTTGGCCACCCCTGGGGAGGCACGGGACGGGCGCCGCCTTAAGACCAGGATTGAGACGTTACGCCCGAGCTTGCTGCAAGCGACCCCTGCCACCTGGCGCCTGTTGCTCGCCGCCGGCTGGCAGGGCGACAAAGCGTTGACCCTTTTGACCGGCGCTGAGGCCATCAGCCCGCGCATGGCGGGTGAGTTGAAAGCCCGCGCAAAGGCCGTCTGGAACCTCTACGGGCCAACGGAGACCACCTTGTGGGCCACTGCCGGTGAGATTACCGATCGTGATGTGCATGAAGGTGCGATCCCCATCGGCAAGCCGCTTGCTCACTTTGACACGCTGATCTTGGATGAGGGGCGAGCGCCGGTAAAGGATGGCGAGGTGGGGGAGCTCTGGTTGCTGGGCCCAACGCTTTCGCGCGGCTACGTGGCGCAACCGGCCCTGACTGCGGAGCGCTTTGTGCAGTTGCCCCAGGGAACCGCCTATAAGACCGGTGACCGGGTGGCGGTCAGGCCCGATGGCCAACTGAGCTTTCACGGGCGCATCGACAATCAGATCAAGCTCAACAGCGTGCGCATTGAACCGGCTGAGGTTGAGGCGGTCTTGGTGCGTCACTCCCGTGTGCGCGAAGCGATTGTGGCGCTGAAGGGCGATGACGAGGCCAGGCGCCTGGTGGCCTACATTGTGCCCGTCGCGGAAGGCCGTACCGCAGATAGTTTCATCCCGGGCCTGCAGGAGCTGGCCAGAGAGCATCTGCCCGCTGCCATGTGCCCGGCGCAGTATGTGGAGGTGAGCGATCTGCCGCTCACCCCATCCGGCAAGATTGACCGCAACGCGCTTCCAGCGCCTGAGAGCATTCGGCCGGAGCTTGCCACAGCCTATGTGGTGCCCCGCGACGCGTTGGAGCTCCGTCTGGCCACGCTTATGGCTGAGGCGTTAGATGTGCGGCCGGTGGGCGTTTGCGATAATTTCTTTGATCTGGGCGGGGACAGCTTGGCCACCGTTGAGTTTCTGCTCGCCGTGGAAACCGCGCTTGATGTGAAGATTGAGCTGAACGGCTTTCTGGAAGAGCCCACGGTTGAAGCGTTGGCGCGGTGTATCAACGAGGCCCGGGCCTTCCGCCCCACAACAGCGTTGGTGAGCTTGCGGACCGATGGAGGCGGCTTGCCGCTCTTCTTGATCCATGGCGCCGGGGGCCTAGCTTTCACGGTGTTTGAGTTGGGCCAGGCGGTGGAGGGAGACTTTCCGGTGTTTGCCGTCCAGGACCCAGCGTGCGATCTCGCCACAGCGCCGCAGCGCACCGTGCCCGCTATGGCTTCAGCCTTGATCGCGCAAATTAGAACCGCCCAACCTGAGGGGCCCTACCGGCTCTGCGGCCATTCCTTTGGCGGCCTCCTGGCTTATGAGATGGCCGTGCAGCTTGAGCGCGAGGGAGAGGCGGTTTCGTTCCTCGGCCTTATCGACACGCCCACGCCGCCGCGCTCCAGCACCGGGCGCGGGGTTCTGCCGGCGCTCAAGAACACCTGGCGTGAGTTCAGGTTCTTCGTTCAGATCCTCACCCAAGCAGGACCCATGGCGCTGGATGGGCTTTATGTGTTGTTTGGCGCTGAGGCCCGTTATCAGAAAAGCCGGGGCGAGAGAGCGTCGTCGTTCAGCGCTCTTTGGACGAATGCCATGTTTCGCACCTTCCATAAGGCGTCGGGTTTGGCTTCCGCGGTGGACCGCGACTCGCGCCTGTTGATGATGCGCCAGCCGGGCATCCGGCGTTCGGTCCAGCTGACCGGGATCCATGACCATGCCCGCCGCGCATACACACCGCACGGCTATGGCGGACGGGTCAGCCTCTTTCGGGCCCAGCAGGCCTCGGCAGAGACGAAGGGCTTTGATGAAGACACGCTGGGGTGGGCAGATCTGGCCGGGCGCGTTCAAACCTATTGGGTTCCAGGCTCACACTTCAGCATGACCCGTGGCACGAACCTTTCCGTTCTGGCGAACCTCGTCAAATCCGCTTTGGAAGAGAGCCGTTAGCCACCGGGCGGAAACTGGCCGGCACAGGTTTCCTCTGCGCGTGCGGAGAACTGGGTAAACTGGTCGTCATTAATGACGCCGTCATCCTTCATTTTCTGAACCGTCACAAGGCGCGCATCCCGGCAGGCGACATATTCCGGGTTCAGCTTGGCGTCGTCCTCTGCTTTCTTGACAGGCGGGGGGAACATCACGTGCCAGTTCAGAAAGATGATCAGGCCAAGGCTGGTTACTCCGATGAGGCCTGCAACGATCCGTGAGCCTGGGCCATCCATGATGCTGTCTTGTTCAGTCATCGCTGCTTATGCCTCCGCTGCCAGGGGTAGGTTGGTCAATAGATTTTGCGGCTTCATCTTCAGCTTGCCGGTCTTGGTCTTTGCCAGGCCCAGATAGATGGGCCGGCCTTCCACTTCGGCGTTGAGGGCGCCCTTGTCGTTCACACGCATCTCAAACAGGCCAATGATCTGTTCAAGTTCTGTCTCTGGAACCTCTTGGCCCTCGTAAAGCGCGTTCAGAATGCGCGTGGCTTCCGCATCAAGACCAATATGCCAGATCCAGCGCTCATCATCGATGCGCGGCTTGGGCTGGACGCTCACGTCCAGATCGAGGAAGTGAGCCATCCAGTCTTCCAGAACCCGGCAGAAGGCATCGTTCGCCGGCTGCAGAAACCGGAAGTCGATCACCGTGTCAAAGCGGTCCGAGCGCGGCCAGTAGAGGGCGCTGTTGTCTTCATGCAGCACATCCAGTTGCACTTGCCTGAGCGGCGTGTTGGCCTCCTTTATGAGCTGGCCGAGCGATCCGAAGCCGCCGGTTTCAGCGAACATCTCCACGGTCTCATCATCGGCCAGCATGACGATGCCGTCTTCGGTGGAAACGTTCTGATCGCGGAAGAAGAGCTCAGCTGCTCTCAGGCGTAAGGGATCGCCTACGTCGCGCAGCACGTTGCGCAAGACGGCGTGGACTATTTGATCCACGAACAGGGGCGGCACAGCCAAGGGGGCCTGGCCGCGGGCGATGGCAAGATATGCCGCCTCCAGCGAGCCAGCGCCTTGAACGAAATCCCGGAAGCCAAGGAAAACGCCGAAATTGTGCTGCATGTCTGCATCGGCCAAGCTGGAGATGCGCGACGCGTCTACGGTTTGGAAGGGATCGTCCAACAGGCTGGCGTGGAGTGCACGCTCGTTGGCGCAACTCTCCTCAACAGGCGCAAGCTCAGCGCGCTTCAGATAGGCGCGCAGATAGTCTTCGCTCAGCCCAAGGGAGCCATCTTCGTTTTCCTTCAGAAGATGAAACCCCGACGTGAGCCAGAAGTCGGGTGCGGTGACCTGTTCAACCGTCATCGGGCACCACCTCCCAGATTTTGGCATGATCTTGTTGAGAGGGATCGCCTCGTTTGATCTCGTGGAAGGCCTCGCGCAGATTGCCCTCATCATCCACTTCGCGGCTCACTGCAAAAAGGGTGTTCACCGGCTTTTCTGAGCAGAGATCGGCAATGAAGTCGATCTCCTCGCGGGCATGCGGTTCGGCCGCCTCAGGGGAGGGGGCGCCGAATTCGGTGATGAGGTGATCAATCAGAAGCTGAACCGCCTCTTCATACTCGCTATCGGTCATGTCCGACACGGTGACGAACGTGGTACGCCCACCCGTTCTGAGGCCCAGCAAGCCATTGGCAAACGCTTGTTTCAGTTTGCCAGTCAACTGGTCCGGCTCCATATCGCCGAACGCGAAACTTCCCGACACAGCCCACTCGTCGGGCTCAGCACCTTTGGGGAAGACATTATCGTCTGACCCGTCAAACCGGATGGCCTTGAAGAACTTCATGTGGCGCCATCCTCAACGGCTTTGACGATCGGTAACGAGATCATGCCGTCTTCGGTTTTTAAAAGCAGGTTGCCCTCATCATCAATGGTGACGAAGGTTCCGGTGTGCTGAGCTCCGTCCCAGGTGAGGCTGAGCTCTTCCTGCCAGTTCTCCGCCTTGGCGAGCCAGCCTTCATGCACGCCTTTGAAGCCTTCTTCGTTCCAGGTATGAACCCAGTTGAGGAAATGGCGCGAGAGGGCCTCCACCAGTTCGGTTCTGGTGATCTCGCCGCAGCCTTCCTCAAAAAGCGCCGTCTCGTCTGGCGCCTCGCCCGGCTCGAACCCGGTGGTGTCGCGCTTGATGGTGAGTTCAATCCCGACGGCCATCCAATCGGCAATGCCTTCTGGGTTCTCCGGCCCTACCGCCACCCTGGCCTTACCCGCTTGGCCGCCATTGACCAGAAGCTCTGAGGGCCAGCGGAAGTGGAGCGCAACTTCAGGCGGGGAGATGGCACCGAACGCATCGCCAAATGCCAGCATGGCCACGAAGTGCATCTGCAGCGCGCGCGGTGTTGCCACCTCCGGCTCTAAAACACAGGCCCAATCGAGACGCGCAGTATCGCGCGCCCAGAACACATCGCCCGCGCCGGCTTCGCCTGCCGCGGCTTTGGTGCAGGCCAGCTCGAACGGTCCAGGCTTGCCCTTCACTCCATGGCCGGTGAGGAGAGGGGGGAACGTAGGGTCCGGCAGATGCATGGATCTTAACCCCGGGCTCAACCCAGATCGATCTCGCCTTCCACCACATGCTCCAATCCCACATCCGGGCCGGAGAGCACGACCTTCACGGCGACGGTGCCGGAGCTTTGGCCGCTGTCGCGCACGGCCTTTTCGATTTGCTGTTGGGAGGTGACGCCCACCTGCTTGAGGAATTTGCGCATCGACATGTTGAATTTATCGTCGTCCATCGGTCTACCTTCTTTCTTGAAAAGTTCAGAATTCTATTGCGCGGTCAGCGTGACGCGCTCTTCTTTGTCGTCCCGCTCAAAACGGACCTCGACCCTCTCACCAGGCAACAGCCGGGCCATGGCCGATCGGAAGTCGCGCGGGGTTTTGATACGCCGTTTGTCCACATAGCGGATGATATCGCCAGGTTTGAGCCCGGCCTGTTCTGCCGCACCGCCCGGTCTCAGCCGGATCACCTCCGCGCCCATGCGCCCCAGACCCCCACGACCGGGGATGGTGCCAAGGCCTGCGCCACCAAAATCCCATTTGGGCCGTTTGCCCGTGCGCAGATCTGTGGCGACCCTTAAGGCGAGCGCGGTGGAGATGGCAAAGTTCACGCCGATATTGGCGTCCGCCGATTTGGTGAAGATGGCCGAGAGCAGCCCGATAAGGCGCCCGGACTTGCTGACCAGCGCGCCGCCGGAAGAACCGGGGTTCACGGCCGCATCGGTCTGGACGAAATCTTCAACCGGGTTGAAGCCGGTGCCGGTGCGGTGAATGGCGGACACCATTCCGCAGGTGAGCGAGAGGCCGAGACCGAAGGCGTTGCCGATGGCACAGGCCTCTTCCCCAATCTTGGGGTCATCGCCCAGATCGATGGGCTTCAGCTTTGCTTCGATCTTCAGAAGGGCAAGGTCGCTCGCGGGATCCTGGCCCCGCAGCTTGGCCAGGTGGACCACGCCGTCAAAGGTTCTGACCACGATCTCTTCCGCGTTGGTCAATACGTGACGTGCCGTGAGGATATGGCTCCCGTCAAAGATGACCACGCCGGAGCCTTCCGGTTCCTCCTTGTTGGCATTGCCGGGTGCGGTGCGCGGCAGGACGGAGACAACCGAGCCCATCACATTGCGCAAGCCTTCCACATTGTCGGCGCGCGCAGGTGAGATAAGCGCAAGCCCTGCCACGGCCAGTGCACCGAGAATGCCACCAAGTTTGGTGTGGTTCACCGGCCTGCTCAGTCCAAACGCACTGAGCTTGAGGTGTTTACGCTCTCGCTTGAGCCGGCGAAATTATCCAGGGTAATCGCGGCCACTGTGCTGACGATGCCGATCACGGCGAGCGCTGAAATAAAAGCCTTCATTTGATCCTCCGCTAGGTGGACATGTTTTGGCTTTGTTTTACCTCCTCTGCGCGGGATTGTCATTAAAAGAGCAGGAATTCCAGGCGTTGATCGGCCTTGGCTGGGGTAATTTCCAGAATTTCGGCACTGACCACATCCTGCGCGACGAAGGGATCTTCGTTGACGCGCGCTTCTAGCGCCGCAGCTGTGGCATTATGGGCAAGGATGGCCCCGCCCAAGCCCGGTTTTATGCTCCCGGCGAGGAGGAAAACGCCGTCGTCAAAGCCGGCTTTAAGCCATTTGTTGTGGCTGTCCATATGGGCGCCGGCTTCAGCCTTGTTGACGGAGAACTTCAGAAGGATCACGAACATGAAGTAGGGCTCCTGGTTGGTGCGGAGAGGGAGGGTTATAGCGTGGGCGTGCTGACATCTTTCTGTCAGGAGTGAGTGCTTCGCTCCCCTGCGCAGGCAGGGGTCCATAGCTCGATCGATCCTTTGGGTGAGTAGGTTCCTGCTTTCGCAGGAACGCGGCACGCTTCAGCATGCGCCTTTCGAGGGAAGGGGAACGCTAGTTCTTTTGCTTCTTCTTTTTGGCCGCTTCGTAGGAGACATAAGCCTCAGCCGCCGGCTCGCCGGTCTCCGTGGCATGTTCCAGGAAGGCGATCAGAGCCTTGCGCTCTTTCTCGTTGGTCATCTTTTGCAGAGGCATCTTGGTGCCGGGCACGTAGTTTTCCGGGCCTTCTGCAAACAGCGCCTCCACCGTTTCTGGGGTCCAGATGAAATCGCCGTCTTTTAAGGCTTTCGAATAACTGTAGCCCGGCAGCGTGCCCACCTTGCGCCCGAAGAGCTTGTACAGCGTGGGGCCCGCCCGGTTGGCTGTGTCGGGCGTGAGGGTGTGGCAGATAGAACATTTGCGGGCGAACTGGAGGGCGCCGGGATCAATGCCTTCGGTGATCTGGAACCGGCGCGGAAACTTACCTTCGGCCACCTCAAACGGTTTGGCCGGCTCCATCTGCCACAAAATCACCTCATCATCCAAGCTGCCGAAGTAAAGCGACTTGCCGTCGGGCTGGAACGCCAAGGACCTGGCAGGACCAAAAGTGTTTTCTTATGTGATTTTATACTTTCTGG
>JBCDIP010000075.1:0-9605 GCA_038748855.1 Pseudomonadota bacterium | reverse complement strand
CTCTGGTGGGGCCATCAGATTCCAGCCTGGTACGGGCCGGACGGCGAAGTGTTCGTTGAGGAAACTGAGGCACTTGCTCTAGCTGCAGCAGAGCGCCATTACGGCACGCGCACCATGCTGGAGCGAGACGATGACGTGCTCGACACCTGGTTCTCCTCTGCCTTGTGGCCCTTTTCCACATTGGGCTGGCCGGAAGAAACCCCTGAGCTTGAGCGCTACTACAAAACGGACGTGCTGGTCACCGGTTTTGACATTATCTTCTTCTGGGTCGCCAGAATGATGATGTTTGGCATGCATTTCATGAAAGACGAAAGCGGCGTGCCGGAAGTGCCGTTCCGCGAGGTCTATATTCATGCGTTGGTGCGCGATGAAAAGGGCGCCAAAATGTCCAAGTCCAAGGGCAACATTATCGATCCGCTTGAGCTGATTGATGAGTATGGCGCCGATCCGTTGCGCTTCACCCTGGCGGCTATGGCGGCGCAAGGGCGCGACATCAAGTTGGCCAAGTCGCGGGTGGAAGGCTACCGTAACTTCTCCACGAAGATTTGGAACGCGGCCCGTTTTCTGGAAATGAACTCCTGCGTCAGGGCAGAGGGCTTTGACCCATCGAGCATGGAGCTTGGGGCCAACCGCTGGATTGCAGGCGAAGTGGAACGCACTGCCGCCGCCGTGACAGCTGGTATTGAGCAGCACCGCTACAATGAAGCTGCCGGCGCGCTCTATAGGTTCATTTGGAACGTTTACTGCGATTGGTATTTGGAACTGATCAAGCCCGTGTTAAGTGGCGAGGAGGGCGCTGCCAAAGACGAGACAAAGGCAGCGGCGGCCTGGGCCTTCGATCAGATTTTGCTGCTCACCCATCCGTTTATGCCCTTTATCACCGAAGAGCTGTGGCGTGTGACCGGGGAGATTGGTCCCCAGCGTGACACGTGGTTGATCCAGGCGACCTGGCCGACCTATTCCGGTCTGGAGGACAGCGCGTCAGACGCAGAGATGGATTGGGTGATTCGGCTGGTCACAGAGATCCGGTCGGTGCGTGCGGAGATGAACGTGCCCGCAGGTGCTAAAGTGCCCTGCGTGATCACTGGCGCCGGCCCCGATCAGAGCGCTTGGACGCAAAATTGGACCGCTGAAATCATGCGTCTGGCGCGTCTGGAAAGCGTGTCATTTGCGGACGCGGCACCGGAAGGGGCTGTGCAGGCTGTGATGGATGAGGCCGTAATTGCCCTACCGTTGGGCGGCGTTATTGATGTGGCAGCTGAAAGCGCGCGCTTGCAAAAGGAACTGGGCAAGATCGACGGCGAGCTTAAGGGGCTTGCTGCAAAGCTTGCCAATGAGAACTTCATCTCGCGGGCGCCTGAACATGTGGTTGAGGAACAGCGCACCCGGCAAGTGGAAGCACAAGCGAAGGCGGACAAGCTCTCTGCGGCTCTAGAACGGTTGAAGGGTTTGGCCTGAACAATCTTATACAGGGGATGGACACATGTATGTGCCTGAAGCCTTTGCCGAAACGGATCTGAGCACCTTACACGCTTTAATGCGGGAACACCCGTTTGCCACCTTGGTGACCCTGAACGAAGGCGGCCTTGTGGCCAGTCATGTTCCTCTCGTGCTTAGCCCTGATGATGGTCCGTTCGGCACATTGCGTGGGCATCTTGCGCGGCCCAATCCGCAATGGTCCACGTTAGATACAACCGTTGATGCCTTGTGTATTTTTCACGGGCCCGAAGCCTACATAACGCCATCGTGGTACCCGACGAAGCGCGAGCACGGAAAGGTGGTGCCTACATGGAACTATGTGACCGTGCACGCTTCAGGTCCGCTGAGTGTCCATAAAGACCCTGAGTGGCTGCTGGCCAATGTATCTGCGGTCACTGATCAGCAGGAGGCGCAGCGGGCCGAGCCTTGGCAAGTCAGCGACGCGCCGGAGCGTTTCGTCCAGACCATGCTGCGCGGTATCGTCGGAGTTGAGCTTTCAATTGTGAAAATGGACGGCAAGTGGAAGCTCAGCCAAAACAGGCCTGACGTTGACCGCGAAGGTGTGGTCTCCGGATTGGCAGAGGAGCAAGGCGCAGGTTCCGACATCTCCAAAGCGGCCGCCAGATACAATCAAAGCTGACGTTATCTCGGTCAGTTTCAGGTTCTGAACTCAAGAGCACAGCCGCATCTGCCACACTGCCACAAGCGACGTGACGATGATGGCTGTATAGGTCATCAGAGCAAATCGATACCCTCGCCACCATATCTTGCGGCCTTGCGGCTTATAGCCAAGACCGGTGTTGAAGCGGATGGAGTGGTAGACAAACTCCTGCAGCCAGGTTGTGCCAGAAGCGCCGGCCCAATGCTTTGTGTCCACGTGAGCCTCGGCGAGCGAACCGTGGAAGTTTATCATGAACATGCTGTAGCATAGGGCGATCATGAGCAGAATCATGACCGGGACACCTAGCTCGACATCCAAGCGGCAAAGCAGGTCCAACATAAACCGGTCCTCTCGGAGCAACTTTACGCATTTATTGGGTCAACCTAATTGGCTGCAATGTCCAAAACCTGATGGCGCAGGTCCTCAGTGCATGGTGTTGAGCTCGGTCTTTTTGGTTGGGCGAGAGGGTTCAGGTGCCCGAACATATGGCCTTTAAGTGCTGCCAGTCTTCATCTGAGAGGGCCGGTGTCGTGGGACCTGGTTCGCGCTTGCGGATCTGCCCAATCCGCTCATCCAGCCCGGGATGGGTGCGGAGGAGGTTTGTAACCTGGTTTGTCTCGGACCCCGCCTCGCCACCGTAGGTCTTTTTCAACGTTCTGAAGAAGTCGGCCAAGCCCTGAGGATCAATCTTGGCTTTCTCCATAAGTTCAACGGCGATGGCGTCTGCTTCGCGTTCTGCCGATCGTGTGTAGCGCAAGACAGCCAGCAACGCCCCACTTTGCGCCAGAGCATCCGCCATGCCAGACCCACCCCAAAGAGCGCTCATGATCAATTGAAGGCCGAACACGCGAACCAACTGCTCTTCGGGATGGTGGGCTTTCACGTGCCCCAATTCATGAGCAAGGACGCCTGCAACTTCATCAGCCGATTGTGCGGCATTGATAAGACCGCTGGTGAGCACCACGCGCCCGCCGGCCATGGCGAACGCATTGACTAAGGGCATGTTGTACACCCTGACGCTGTTGGCTTCGATCTCATCGGAGAAGCGAAACGCCATGCGCGCGAGCGCCTTCTTGCCTTCGGCCGCGTCGCACCGCTTTGCGGTTTTTACGAGGCTGGCTTCGATTTTTTCACCCATGAAGCCCCACCAGGACTGGGGGACCATCGCTGCGACTGTGGCAGGGGCAGCACTCAAGACGAGCCAACTGGCAACCGCGAAGGCGGCGACACCGGCAACGCAAAAGGCGGCGATCTTGGCTGTGGTCTTGTGGCCGGCGCGCGTTCCCACCTGCGGCGCGCGTTGCACGACCTCTCGTGCAAACTTTGGCGAGGCGATGATCAAGCGGGCTTCCGGTGCGCCTTGATAGCGAAGGCGCGATGGTCCGGATTGGGGCACGGGTCGCACGGGTTCCAGCCCCTCGTAGCTCCAGTGGGTCTCAGCACTGTTGCCTGGTGGGCCAAACACAAGGCCGCCCGATCCAAACCTGACCTCAACTTCGTGACTGGCAGCAGTTTGCCCGTCATTGAAGTAACCTATGTGGGCGTCTGTGGGATCAGAAGCCATCAATATCAAAGGCTTCAGCCAAGCCTTCTCCAGAGCGGTCGAGCTGTTGCTGAGACTGCTGGATGGCGGCGATGTCCACCGTTCCATCGGTTTCCAGGCGGGCCACCACATAGCGGATAAGTCGTCGCTGAACGAACGGCCGGCCGATGCCAAGGGTGAACAGCATGATCATGATGTTTCCCAAGGTAAGGGTGATCAAACTCCAAACTGTTGCATCCAAGCGGAACTGAAGATCGCCGAAGGTGGTGCAATCCGCAAAATAGCGCAATTCTGCAGCCTTATAGATGACCCAGAGCAGCCCAGAGATGACGAAGATAATCGGCAGCCCGATCAGGACGAGGCCCAAGATGATCAGGCCCTGGCGCTGTGCCTGCAATGGATCGGTGTCATCGCCTCCAAACAGCAGGTTCATGTCAACGGAGCCCCAGAAAAGGCCGCCGATCACCGCGATGATCACCGCGCCTCCGATCCAGACAGTGGCAAATGGCAAATACAAAGGGCCAGCCGAACCACGGAAGTGGAATGGATGCTGCCCAAACCGCATGTCATTGGTCATGTGCCGGTTGAGACCGACTCTAAGCCAGGGATAGGCCCATCCCAGAGTGGGAACCAGCATGGCATAACGAAAGAGGAACGATCCACCAAAGCGCACTGGCGACCCGGCCAAAGAGCCCCTGATTCCACGCCACACAGACCGGCTAAGCCGATAGCGGCGGGCACGATAGGTGCCTATACCGACCAAGAAGAGCACAAATATTGAGACGGCTACTTGCACCAAGCCTGCTATCGTCGATGAAGCGGTAAAAAGAAACGAGGCAAAAATCTGCAAAAATGCCAATGGGACAAGAATGAGAAGGCCGACAATCACCGCTCCCAGGAACAGCTCCCAACCCGTTCCGGTATATTCCAGAGGCTCGTCATTGATATGAATAGAGGACCAGATGTGCTTGCGGATCTCAGTTTTTCCCCAAAAACTATAGATCCCGAGCGTCACAATGCTCAGCAGGAAATTGATGATGGTAAGACCAAGCAGTCCCTCTTGATGATGAAACGCAATTCTCACCGTTTCCTTACGAGGCGGGGGAGGGGCCACGCCGGGCACTGAAACCGGAGTTGCACCAGTTCCCCAAGGTTGTTGAGCCATAACGTTTGTCTTTCAGTAAAAAGTGAGTCGCGATTTCTTTGTTCTACTTGGCATACACGTTGCTTCTTGGCATCTGCAATGTCCTGTTTTGTTGTATTTACGTCACACTCGCTCACAGAATGGCCCACTCGCCCGATCTTGCCCTTTTCGATCTTTTTTGTGCCCACAATTGACCCTAGCGTTCTCCTCACGGTTCGGGCTGGGGCACGTGCCGGGACGTGGTTGGATCAGTTGAGTTGGTCAGTTCGCCATGCGTGTGGGTAAGAAATTAACGTTGATTACGGTCTGTCGCTTAAGCGGTAAGGGCTTAACAAGATTTCGGTCCCAAACAATGCACCACCGAGGCATCGTGTTGAGGAACACCAATGGACGCTAAGACGTTCGATAAGAAGAATTTGCCCAGTCGGCACGTCACGGAAGGCCCCCAACGGGCGCCGCACCGGGCATTCTACTATGCGATGGGCCTCACCCGCCAACAGATCAATCAACCGTTCGTTGGCGTTGCCAGCTGCTGGAATGAGGCTGCACCGTGCAATATCGCGCTGATGCGTCAGGCCCAGGTGGTCAAAAAGGGCGTTGCTGCGGCGAGTGGGACGCCGCGGGAATTCTGCACAATTACCGTTACGGATGGCATTGCTATGGGCCACCAGGGGATGAAATCGTCCTTGGTGTCGCGCGAGGTGATTGCGGATTCGGTGGAACTGACCATGCGCGGACACGGCTATGACGCTCTGGTGGGGCTCGCCGGCTGCGATAAATCTCTTCCGGGTATGATGATGGCGATGGTGCGTTTGAATGTGCCCTCTATCTTCATCTATGGCGGCTCAATTTTGCCGGGCAGCTACCGGGGCATGCCTGTGACCATCCAAGATGTCTTCGAGGCGGTTGGTCGTCATTCGGTGGGCGATATGTCCGATGAAGACCTCACGGAGCTGGAAGAGGTGGCGTGCCCAAGTTCTGGTGCATGTGGAGCCCAGTTCACCGCGAACACGATGGCCACAGTGTCTGAAGCAATTGGTCTGGCCTTGCCGTATTCAGCGGGCGCTCCGGCCCCCTATGAGCTGCGCGACAGGTTCTGCATGGCAGCTGGCGAGCAGGTCATGGAGCTGATTGGCCGCAACATCCGGCCGCGAGACATCGTTACCCGCGAAGCGCTGGAAAATGCCGCCGCTGTGGTGGCCGCCTCGGGTGGCTCCACCAATGCAGGTCTGCACCTTCCCGCGATCGCACATGAATGCGGCATCAAGTTTGACCTGTTGGATGTAGCTGAGATCTTCAAGAAGACCCCTTACATCGCGGACCTGAAGCCTGGCGGCAAATATGTTGCCAAGGACATGTTCGAAGTGGGTGGCATTCCCCTGATCATGAAAACGCTGCTCGACAATGGGTATTTGCACGGGGATTGCATAACGGTGACGGGACGCACCATTGCGGAGAACATGCAGAGCGTGAAATGGAACACCGAGCAGGATGTGGTTTACTCGGCCAATACGCCCATCACTCCAACAGGCGGCGTGGTCGGTCTGCAGGGCAATCTGGCGCCGGAAGGTGCCATTGTGAAGGTTGCCGGCATGGCCACGCTGAAATTCACTGGTCCGGCGCGTTGTTTCGACAGTGAAGAAGAAGCCTTCCAAGCGGTTTCTGACCGTTCGTATGAAGAAGGCGAGGTGCTCGTAATCCGGTATGAAGGGCCCGTGGGCGGTCCGGGCATGCGCGAAATGCTGTCCACCACAGCAGCGCTTTATGGCCAGGGCATGGGTGAAAAAATGGCACTCATCACTGATGGCCGTTTTTCCGGGGCGACGCGCGGTTTCTGTATCGGTCATGTTGGTCCGGAAGCGGCCGTGGGCGGTCCGATCGGCCTGCTGAAAGACGGCGACATGATCACGATTGATGCCGTGAATGGCACCATCGACGTGGACGTGAGCGATGAAGAGATGGCGGCCCGGCGTACAACGTGGGCTCCGCGCGAAACCGATTACCGATCGGGAACAATCTGGAAATACGCACAAACGGTGGGGCAGGCCCGAGGTGGCGCTGTGACCCACCCTGGCGGAGAAGCTGAACTTATTTGCTATGCTGACCTTTAAGACTATCAGAGCCCTGAAGGCTGGACCGCGCATCGCGTGTGTTGCGCTCGCGGGTGGGGTCTATCTGTCAGCAACGGCGCAGCCGGTCGGCTCTGAGGAGAAAGGGCTTGGGTTTGGCCAGTCCGTCTTCTTCTCATTCCGTCAGGCAGCTGAGAAGATCAGGCCCGATTTTGATCTCAAGATCTGGGCGACCAATCTGGAGAAAGCGCTTGTCGCTTACCGGGCGGGGGAATTCCTCAAAGCACACAACCTGTTCAAGGCTGCTGCCGATGAGGGAGATCTGATGGCCCATTGGTGGCTTGGCCGCATGTATCAGATGGGCCAGGGTGTAACCTTGGACGATGCTCAGGCGTTTGGCCATTTCCGTAAAGCCGCTTTGGCGTTCGATGGACGTGAACCTCCTGGCCCGCTAATGGGTGCAAAGCTGGACTCCCTTGTGCATGTGGGGCGTTACTACAAGAAGGGCGTTCCTGACGCGAATATTCCGCGCCAACCGCAGCGCGCGCTGCGAATTTTCCGCACCGCGGCCGAGTTCAAGCATCCTGGTGCACAGTATGGCATCGGCGTTATGTACTATGACGGCGATGGCCTAGAGAAACGCCCGCGCCGCGGCATGCGCTGGCTCATGCTCTCAGCGCAGAAGCACTTCCCGCTGGCCCTCGCCAAGCTTGGGGACATTTACTGGTCTCAAAGAGATAAGCCGTTTAGCGATGTGCGGGCCATGATGTGGTACATCCTTGCTCAGAACGTGGCGCGGCCTGAGATCGATCCGGATATTATCAATCGATACAACGAGTTGGCATCCACTCTGACACCTCAGGTGCAAGAGCAAGCGCGTCAGATGGCGTTGAGCTGGAGCCGCCGTTTTCCCCCTCCGCCCCATCGGCAACTGACCCAGCCTGTTGCGGGAACTGCGGCGGAATAGACTTCTTCAGACAAAGAAGCCGGGCATCGAAAAGACATATCGATCCAGCCCTGGTGGAGAAAAGTCAGCCATAAAGTACATCGTGTGACCCGGGTCCAATTTGAACCCGCGTTCGATCAGATGCATCATTGCGGCTTTGTTGAGCATGGGCACCATCAGGCCAAAGTTCTCGTCAGCATCGGCTGCAACAGCTTCTGCGTGGGCAAGGATGGCCGGCATGTCTTCAGGTGATAGGCAGGCCATGGGACCGCTCCAATGGCCGGCGTAGGCGTAGCCTTGTGGCGTTCCATTGCGCCAGAAGAGAAACCCGCTGCGCTGAGTGCAAACCCAGGCATGTTCCTCTGGGCGAACATATCCCAAGATCGTTCTGTCGATATCGTTCAGGGCGGCGATGCTTGCTGGATCGTCTTTGATCGGCTGCGCCTCCAGGTCCGTTTGAATGGGCTGTGTTTGTGCCTTTCTGTCCAGATCGAAGATCGTAGACACGGGATAAACGCCTGATCGCAGATACCTTGAAATTGCGGCGGGATTGCTGTTTGCCAGAATGAGTTTTGAGCGGCTTTCAACATCGATGAACGCACGTTTCAGCAGCTGCTGCCCAAGTCCTGCGTGCTGCTGTTCAGGCAATACGAACAGCTCGGTAAGCTGGCAGACATGTTCGCGCTGGATGGTGCGCGCGTATCCCAGCACTTTGCCGTCCTGCTCGACCAGCCAGCCGGTGCCGTCGTGAGCCGATACGTGCTCAAACAGCGGCCGTCGGGCATCCTGCCACATTCTCTCCCAAGCATCCGGGTCGTTCAGGTCAACAAGCGGCGCGAGCCCTGCTTCAACCTGGCGATGATTGAGGCTTTGAATGAACACCCCGGCAATGGCCTTCAGATCGGAGTGCTCAATCGGACGGTAGGATGGGGGCATGGGCCAAGCGCTCTCGTTGCAAATCAGGCCGGAGTTTGTGACAAGTTTGTGTTTGTGCCGGGCGGCTGCTGTTGTCATATACTAAGCCCGATTTGACGATCTTGTGAAGGAAAGCGCGCATGCCTGGCCCCCTAGACGGTTTCAAGGTGATCGACCTGACATCAATGATTTCCGGCCCCATGTCGACGCTGATTCTTGGGGATCAGGGGGCAGATGTGATCAAGGTTGAGGCGCCCTCGGGTGATCATGCTCGCCACGTGGCCACCCGTCGGGGTGGGTTTTCTGCCTCCTTCCTCAACAATAACCGGAACAAGCGCTCTATCGTTTTGAACTTGAAGACGCCGGCCGGTCTGGACGCTCTGATGCGCCTGCTCAAGGATGCGGATGTGATTGTTCAGAATTTCCGGCCTGGCGTTGCAGAGCGCATCGGGGTGGGGGAGGAGGCTGTGCGCGCGGTTAATCCGCAGATTGTCTACGTGTCCATTTCAGGCTTCGGTTTTGATGGTCCCTATGCGCAAAAGCCTGTTTTTGATCCGCTTATCCAGGCCGTGTCAGGCCTCACCACAGTGCAGGCAGGATCAGACGAACATCGGCCACGCCTCGTGCGCACCATCCTTCCCGACAAGCTGACGGGTATCCAGGCCTCCCAAGCGATCACAGCGGCGCTCCTGTCACGCGAGCGCACGGGCGTTGGTCAACACGTGCGCTTGTCTATGCTCGACGCGGTGGTCGCGTTTCTCTGGAGCTCGGACATGGGCGGACACACCTTTGTGGGCCAAGAAAGCTCAACGGAGCGGGCACAATCCTTCATCGACCTGATCTACGAG
>JBCDIP010000074.1:0-9609 GCA_038748855.1 Pseudomonadota bacterium | reverse complement strand
TGCTGAGCGCGCGATCGACACAATCTCTAGCCTGAATGCCGGACTGCTGACCGCGGTTGGCATTGTGCTGGTGCTCATGGGGCTGTTGTTCCGCTCCTTGCAGGTGGCTGTGCTCAGCCTGATTGCCAATCTGTTTGCCGTGGTTGTCACCGGGCTCTGCCTGTTCGTGTTCGACATTGGCCTGCAATATGTGAGCGTGGTTGGCCTCACCGTGGCCTTTGGCCTCGCGGTGGACGATACCGTGCATTTCCTCAACCGATATTGGCAGGAGCGCTCAGGCGGGAAAACCGATGAGCAAGCAGTGCGCACGGCCGTAGAGCGGGTCGGCCCTGTGCTCATGCTCACCACAATCGTGATTGTCGCCGGTTTGGCAGCGACTCTCACTAGTGATGTACCGCCCACGCGCACTTTCGGTGCGATTTGTATGGCAACCTTGGTATTTGCGCTGATAGGGGATGTAATCGTTTTACCGGGCGCTATATTGCTGTATCAGAAGCTCCGCCCGCGTCAGGTTTCGCAACGCCCGGCGGACCCGACATAAGACTGATTTGATTTCTGGAGATGTCCCCCATGCAAATGCAGCCCACGGCGCTTCGCTTTGCTATCCTTTTTGCAGCTTGCTGTGTGTTCCTCGCTTTTGAACCGCTGGAGGCAGCTGCCAAGGCCAATCCCGTTGAGGGCAGCTGGCGCGGTAACGGCCGCGCGGTGGCCAAGGATGGAAAGAGCTACAAAGTGCGGTGCAGGCTCCGGGTGCATCGCACGAGCGCCAAGAACTTTCACATGAGCGGCAAATGCACCAGCACGAAGGGCACGTCTGCAGGCGCGGCAAATCTGAAGCAGGTGAGCTCGCGGTCGTTTCGCGGCAAGGCCAATGGCCTCTCCAACACCGGGGGAGGGAATATCTCCGTCAGCGTGAATGGTAAGCGGATGTCGCTGAATGTGCGTGGCACGGAGGGGCGCTTGTCAGTGCGCCTGCGCAAACAAGGCCGCTAAGCGGGACGCTTTGCGCGATGGGTGACCTTCATCCAGAAAGCCATATCTCCGGTTTGAAGGTGCGCCAGCGAATCTCGCGCAAACAGCCCAAGGGCCTACCGATCATCAATATGGGCTTCAATGAGATGCCCTATCCGCCGCCGCAACCGGTTGTGGACGCCCTATCGGCACGGGCGCTGCACGCGCACCGCTACGGCAGCGCCGCCTGCAACGATCTGCGCCAAGCGCTTAGCGGGCTGAATGGGCTCCCGGCAGAGCAGCTGATCTGCGGCAACGGCTCTGAAGAGCTGATTGATGTGGTGGGGCGGTGCTTTGTGCGTCCAGGCGAGGGGATCGTGATTTCTCAGTATGGATACATCCAATTCTCCATGATCGCTCACCGGCTGGGCGCAAAGCTGACGAAGGCCTCGGAGACGCACTACACAGCGCAGGCAGACAGCATCCTGGCGGCGGTGGATGAGACCACCAAGCTGATCTATTTGGCGAACCCGAACAATCCCACCGGCACGCTAATGGCGCCGGAGGAGGTTGCGCGGCTTGTTGAGGCGTTGCCGGGCAACGTGGTCCTCGTGCTCGATTTGGCCTACGGCGAGTTCGTTGGTGAGGACTTTTGCCGACGCATGCACGCCTTGGTGGGCGCTCATGAGAATGTGGTGGTCACCAGAACGTTCTCCAAGATCTATGGCTTGGCGGGGGTCCGGATCGGCTGGGCTCATGCACCCGCGTGGATGATGGGTGGGCTTTCTGCGGCGCGGGGCATGGGATCGGTCAACGGATTTGCTGAAGGCGCTGCACTGGCTGCCCTGAGCGCTCAGGACACAGTGAACGCCCGCGTGAACGAGCTGTTGAGCGAGCGGAACAAGATGGTCGATGCGCTCAACGCCACCCCCCTTAACGTGGTGCAAAGTCATACGAACTTCATCATGTGCGGTGTGCCGGGCGAAGACCCCGATCTGGTGGATGCGCTCGTGGGGTATCTGTTTGACGAAGCCGGCATTGTTGTTGGCCCGGTGCGCGAAGAAGGTTTAGGCGGTTTTGTGCGGTTCTCGCTCTCGCTGCCCGAACACAACGCTCTGCTGGTTGAGGCGGTGAAGAGCTTTATGGAGTAAAGAGTGTGAGCGAGATCAGAAACTGCCTAGGACCGGACCCTGAGCCGAGAGCGCCGAAGTTCGCCATGCCCAGCGGGGCGACGGATTGCCATGCGCACGTGATCGGTCCACCCGGTACATATCCTTATGTGGCAGAACGCTCCTATACCCCGCCCGATGCATTGCTCTGCGAGTATCAACGGCTTCACGCCATACTGGGCATTGAGCGGGCGGTGATCGTCCAACCCTCTGTGCATGGCACGGACAATCAAGTGACCTTGGACGCTATTGCCGCCTATGGGGAGAGCTGCCGCGGCATAGCGGTGGTGGATGAGACGGTCAGCGATGCCGAGCTGGAACGCCTGAACGCGGGCGGCATGCGGGGCCTCAGGCTAAATGTGCTGTTCGGCGGCGGTGTGGGGCTTCAGGCGCTTGAGCCGCTGGCGGAACGGGTTGCGGGGTTCGGCTGGCATATTCAGCTTTTGCTGGACGCCAGCGAGATGGTGGAGCTGGCGCCGCGCATTCGCAAGCTCCCCGTGCCGGTCGTGGTGGACCATATGGGCCACATGAGTGTTGAGAAGGGGCTGAGCCATCCCGGCTTTCAGGCTTTGGTGGCCCTGGTGCGCGAAGGGCTCTGCTGGATCAAGCTTTCCGGCAACTACCGGATTTCCAAAAGCTATCCCGACTATGCCGACGCGATCCCTTTTGCACGCGCCCTGATCGAGGCGGCGCCTGAGCATATGGTCTGGGGCACTGATTGGCCCCATCCGGCGCTTTATGACGTGATGCCCAATGACGGCGATCTGCTGGACGCCTTGCACGATTATGCGCCTGAAGACGCGCTGCGCCAGGCCATTCTCGTTGAAAATCCCGCCAAGCTTTACGGCTTTTGATCCGGAGCACCGACGCCTGCGTGGCTGGGGAAAGAGCGGAACTGGAACGGCACCCGTCCTTCGGTGCGATCGATACTCGGGGCAATGCCGAAGCGCTGTTTGTAGGCGCGGGCAAACTGCACCGCGCCGCCAAAGCCGCAACCCGTGGCGACATCTACTATGGGCAGTTCGGTTTGGGTGATGAGACCGCGGGCCCGGTCCAGGCGCACATCCACATAGTACCGCACCGGGGAAACGCCGGTGTATTTCTGGAAGAGCCGCTCCAGCTGTCGCTGAGAGATACCAAGTGTCTCGGCGATCTCCGGCAAGCGCAAGGGTTGCTCCAAATTGCGCTCCATCAAAATGATCGCATCGCGCAGGCGCTCCGGGGCGCCATGTCCCACGGGTTCGCGGGTGGAGGGCAGTTGGCCTTCAGACCCTGAGCGCAGGCGTTCATGGAAGATATAGCGGCTGGCGGCGTTGGCGAGATCAATGCCCTGCTGCAATCGGATGATCTCCAGTGCCATATCCGCGGCGGCCAAGCCTCCGCAGCAGGTCAGCCGGTCCCGGTCGAACACAAACATATCCTCATCCATGCCGCATTCGGGAAACAGCTCCCGGAACGCGGCGATGTGCTCATAGTGGACGGCCGCCTTATAACCGGTCATGAGGCCGGCATAGGCCAGCACGAAGGCGCCCGTGTCGATGCCGCACATAACAGTGCCCATGCGGGCCAGGCGCCGGAACCAGTTTTGCAGGCGCGGTACGCGGGATTGCTCCGGTGCCCAGCTGGCATTGATCACCAGAAAATCAAGCTCAACATTAAGCGCGTCAAACGGCCGGGCGCCGGCTATCTCCAAACCGTTGCTGGCGATAACGGGCTGGGTGTCCGGCGTGAGGTAGTGCCACTCGTAAAGCGTGGTGCCCACCAAGTAGTTGGCGGCTCTAAAGGGATCAGCGAAAGCATGCAAGGCCAAGCTGTTGAATCCCGGCAGCAGGAAGAGGCCGAGGGTGCAGGGACGGGACTCAGATGCACGATCGTTCATTTGCCGAATAATGTTATGTTTGCGGCGAATAATATCACATCCTGAATGACATAAACTGCTAGCGTGTGCAACGCTTCGTCACTGGGCATAACCTTATTCGGGCAGGTCATGGCAAAAAGCACTCCAAACATCGTTTTGATCATGGCAGATCAGCTGGCTCCCCAGTTTACCGGTGCCTATGGGCACCCGCTGGTGAAGACGCCTCATATGGACGGGCTGGCGGCGCGCGGCGCGCGGTTTGATGCGGCCTATTGCAACGCGCCGCTGTGTGCACCGTCGCGTTTCAGCTTCATGTCAGGGCAGTTGGTTTCGCGCATTGCGGCCTATGACAATGCCAGCGAGTTCCCTGCCGCCATTCCCACCTTCGCCCACTATCTGCGCTCCATGGGCTATCGCACGTGTCTTGCCGGTAAGATGCACTTTGTGGGGCCAGATCAGCTGCATGGGTTTGAAGCCCGGGTGACAACGGACATCTACCCTTCCGATTATGCCTGGACGCCGGATTGGGAGCTGCCGGACGAGCGGATCGACAAGTGGTATCACAACATGAATTCGGTGCGTGAAGCCGGCACGGCCGCCACCACGTTCCAGATCGATTACGACGAAGAGGTTGCCTTCGCGGCCAAGCGGCAGATCTTCGATTATGCGCGCGACCAGGCGACGCCCTTCTGCATGGTGGCGAGCTTCATCCATCCCCACGACCCCTACGTGGCGCGGCCGGAATGGTGGAACCTTTATGAGCCCTCCGACATCGACATGCCGAAGTTCACCCTTGATCGCTCCGAGCAGGATCCGTTCTCTCAGCGGCTGATGGACGGTATTGAGGCCAGCACCGTTGAAGTCAGCGATGATGAGGTGCGCAACGCGCGCCATGCCTACTATGCCAACACATCCTACTTCGACAGCAAGGTGGGCGAACTGGTGACCACGTTGGAAGAGGCGGAGCTTCTGGACAACACCATCGTCATCGTTACCGCTGACCATGGCGACATGCTGGGCGAGCGCGGCCTTTGGTACAAGATGAGCTTCTTTGAGCATTCTGCCCGGGTGCCGTTGATCATGGCCGGGCCAGGCGTTGCCAAAGGTGAAGTGCCGAACGCCTGCTCGCTGGTGGATATTCTGCCCACCATGCTCGACATCGCCGCCGGTGACGGTGTGGACAAGCCGGTTTTAGGCCAGCCCATCGATGGGCGCTCGCTTATGCCCCTTGCGTCCGGCGGCTCAGATGAGGCGGATGAGGCCATCGGCGAATATTGCGCGGAGATGACCTCCCATCCCGTGTTCATGATCCGCCGGGGGTCGCTTAAGTATATACATTGCGACCCGGACCCGCCCCAGCTGTTTGATCTTTCCCGCGATCCCGATGAGAAGGTCAATCTAGCTTCCGATCCCGCGCATGCGGATGTGGCAGCGGCCTTTGCTGCCGAGGTGGCCGAGCGCTGGGACAGTGAAGCCATTCGCCAAGACGTGATCGCTACGCAGAAGCAGAGACGTGCTGTCCATGCCGCCATGGAGGCCGGCGTGCTTACGTCCTGGGACTACAACCCGCCCCGCGATGCGGCTCAGGAATATGTGCGCAACCACATGGATTGGACCGTGGCGGCGGCCAAAACCCGTTTCCCCCCATTGCCTGAATAAGGAGCATCTTCAGATGAATGCCAGACCATCGCCTGATGACTTCGCCAGGATCCGCAAAGGATTTGATGCTGACCCGGCCAAGTCCTATTCCCTGCGCGCCGAAGCCTATACGGAGCAGCAATGGAGCGAGTTTGAGCGCGGTGCCATTTTCCGGCGCACCTGGCAGTGGGTCTGCCACTCTGAGAGGCTGCGCCAGGAGGGGGCTTACGTCACAATTGATGTGGCCGGGCAGCCGATTTGCGTGGTGCGGGACCGGGAGGGGGCCCTGCGCGCCTTCTACAATGTGTGCAAACACAGGGCTCATGAACTGCTGCAGGGCGAGGGGCGGACCACCAAGATCATGTGCCCCTATCATGCGTGGACCTACGATCTTACCGGTCAACTACGCCGCGCCCCGGAGACGGAGAACCTGAAGGACTTCAAGGTGCAGGACGTATGCCTTGATGCGGTGCAGGTTGAGGAGTTCTGCGGGTTCATCTTCGTCAACCTGGACCCGGACGCCGCGCCGCTCTCCGAGCAATCCGGTGGGCTGGCTGAAGAGATCATGCACTGGGCGCCGGATGTGGCGAACCTCACGTTTGCTCACCGGCTAACCTATGAGATCAAGTCGAACTGGAAGAACGTGGTGGACAATTTCCTGGAGTGCTACCATTGTCCCACCGCCCATAAGGACTTCTGCACATTGGTGGACATGGACACTTACAAGGTGACCACCCACGGGATCTATTCCAGCCACATGGCCGAAGCCGGCAAGACTGCGAACTCGGCCTATTCGGTTGAGGATGCCAGCGTCAAAGATCATGCAGTGTGGTGGCTTTGGCCCAACACGTGTCTGATGCGCTATCCAGGCCGGGGCAACATGATCGTCATGCACATCATCCCCGCCGGGCCGGATCTTACCTACGAGACCTACGATTTCTTCCTGGAAACCGCAGAGCCCAACGAGGCCGAGGTCGAGGCCATCCGGTATGTGGACGATGTGCTGCAAGCTGAAGATATTGCGCTGGTGGAGAGCGTTCAGCGCGGCATGACCACGCCCGCCTTCCAGCAGGGCCGGATCGTACATGACCCCCACGGGTCGGGCAAGTCGGAGCACGCCGTGCACCATTTCCACGGGCTGGTTCTGGACGCCTACGCGCAAGCGGCCGCCGACTGATGGGACAGCTTGAGGGAAAGACCGCCTTTGTCACTGGCGGCAGGGGCGGCATCGGCGCGGCCATTTGCGCCCGGTTTGCCAAGGAAGGCGCGAAGGTCATCGCGGCCGACATTGCCGGTGAGGGCGCGTTGCCGGACGGGGTGTCCTATCTGGCGTATGACGTGACCAGCGAAGAGGTGGTCAAAGGCGCCTTCTTCGATCTGTCGGACCGGTGGGACAAGCTGGACATACTGGTGAATGCGGCGGCGATTGAAATCGAGAAAACCATTGAGCACACGTCGTTAGAGGACTGGAACCGGATCTTTGCCATCAATGTGACCGGCATGTTCCTTACCTCCAAGTACGCGCTGCCGCTCTTGCGGAAATCCGATGGTGCCAGCGTCATCAATTTCGGTTCCTATGACGGCTACATCGCGGACCCGGAGCTCGCCGCCTATTGCGCCACAAAGGGAGCGGTGCATGCCCTGACGCGGGCCATGGCCTGCGACCACGGGCCGGAGGGCATCCGTGTCAACGCCATCTGCCCGGGATATGTGGACACGCCCATGTTGCAGAGCTTCTTTCAGGATGCCGGCAACATCGAGACCCTCAAACAAGCGGTGCGCGACGTTCACCCCATGCGCACCTACGGTAAGCCTGAAGACATCGCCAACCTGGTCAACTGGCTGGCCTCAGATGAGGCGCGCTATGCCTCCGGCCAGCTCTGGGTGATCGATGGCGGTCTCTCCGCCCAAGTTCAGCAAATGAGGCTTTGAGCCATGGCAAAATCTGTCATCATCACCTGTGCGGCCACGGGGGGTATCCACACGCCCACCATGTCGCCCTATCTGCCCATCACGCCCCAGGAGATCGCCACGGCGGCCATCGAGGCGGCGGAGGCAGGGGCCTCCATCATTCATCTGCATGCCCGCGATCCGGAGACCGGTAAGCCGGACCCACGGCCGGAAACCTTCATGCAGTTCCTGCCCGTCATCAAGCAGTCCACCAATGCGGTGGTGAACATCTCCACCGGCGGCGGCCTCGGCATGACCATCGATGAGCGCCTGGCGGCGGCCACCACGGCCAAGCCAGAGATGGCGTCTCTCAACATGGGCTCCATGAATTTCGGCATCTTCCCGCTTCTGGAGAAACACTCGGAATGGAAGCACGACTGGGAGCCGGAGTTCCTGGAAATGACCAAGGACTTCATTTTCCCCAATACATTCAAGAGCATTGAGTATGTGCTGCGCGAGCTGGGCGAGACCCATGGCACCAAGTTTGAGTTTGAGTGCTACGATCTCGGCCATCTCTACAATCTGGCCTGGTTCGTGGACAAAGGCCTGGTGAAGCCGCCGTTCTTTATCCAGATGATCTACGGCATCCTCGGCGGTGTGGGTGCGGATATGGACAATCTCATGCACATGCACACGATTGCCCAGAAGCTGTTTGGCGACAGTTACGAATGGTCCGTTCTGGCCGCCGGCCGCAATCAGATGCCCTTTGCCACCCAGGCCGGTATGATGGGCGGCAATGTTCGGGTTGGGCTGGAAGACAGCCTTTATATCGGCAAGGGAGAGCTGGCCAAAAGCAACGCAGAGCAGGTCACCAAGATCAAACGCATCCTGGAGGACCTCTCCTACACCATTGCTACTCCCGATGAAGCACGTGAACGCCTGGCCCTTAAGGGCGGCGATTTGGTGGGATTTTGATCATGCAAACCAAACTACTTATCAACGGCGAACTGGTCGCCGGTGAGGGCGAAGCTCTCGACATTCTGGATCCGGCAACCGGCGAAGCTGTGGTCACCATTCCGGAGGCCTCCGAAGCACAGGTGGACGCAGCCGCGCGCGCAGCGGACGAAGCGTTCGACAGCTGGTCGCGGACCACGCCGGGCGAACGCTCTGCGCTTTTGCTGCAATTGGCTGATGAGATTGAGAAGGCCACCGATGAGCTCGGTGAGCTGGAGAGCATTGACTGCGGCAAGCCCCTAGACAGCGCACGGGCTGATGAAATGCCTCTCTGTGTGGACGTTTTCCGTTTCATGGCGGGCGCCGCGCGGTGCATGACCGGATCAGCGGCCGGCGAGTATGTGGAAGGCTTTACGTCCATGATCCGGCGTGATCCGGTTGGCGTGGTGGCCTCCATTGCGCCCTGGAACTACCCGCTGATGATGGCCTCCTGGAAGCTTGCGCCTGCTCTGGCGGCCGGCTGTCCGGTGGTGATCAAGCCCTCTGAGCTCACCCCGCTCTCCACCCTGCGCGTCGCGGAGATCATGGCGGGCATCTTCCCAAAGGGCGTCGTGAACGTGGTGCATGGGCGCGGCCCCTCGATTGGCGATCAATTGATCAACCACCCCGACGTTGAGGCCATTTCAATTACGGGCAGCCCAGCCACCGGCAAGAAGGCTATGGAAGCGGCGTCCCGGAAAATCCGGCATACCCACCTTGAACTGGGCGGCAAGGCGCCGGTGATCGTGTTTGACGATGCGGATTTGGATGCCGTGACCGAGACGATCCGTGGCGGCTCTTACTTCAATGCCGGCCAGGATTGCGCGCAACCCTGCCGGATTTATGCGGCAAAGCCTGTGTATGACAAGCTGGTGGCCGACATCTCCAGTTCTGTTTCTGAGATCAAGGTGGGCAGCCAGCGCGAAGACGGGGTGGAGATGGGTCCGCTCATTTCCGCAGCCCAGCGCGAGCGCGTGGCCGGGTTTGTGGACCGGGCGCGCGGCAGCTCTGAGGTGACCACGGGCGGCAATGCCGGGGCAGGGAACGGCTTCTTCTATGAGCCGACTGTGATTGCGAACACCGCCCAATCGGATGAGGCCGTGCAGCAAG
>JBCDIP010000073.1:0-9641 GCA_038748855.1 Pseudomonadota bacterium | reverse complement strand
CCGGTCGTGACGATCTTGCCCGCGCATTTCCAATGGAAAGGCAACGTTGTCGAGCACAGTGCGGTGCGGCAACAGGCCAAAAGACTGAAAAACCATGCCCATTTTCGACCGGCGCAACTCAATAAGTTCGCGCTCCCGAAGCGCACCAATATCGATGCCTTCGATGCTAATCGTACCACCAGTGATGTCATGCAGCCGCGAAAAGCACCGCACGAGGGTGGATTTGCCCGAACCGGACAGGCCCATGATCACGAAGATCTCGCCCACATGCACGTCGAAGCTCACATTGGCGGCCGCCACGATGTGACCGCTCTCACGGATCTTGGCAGCATGCGCATCCGCATCGCCGACGCTGCCGGACCCGGCTGAAAAGAACTGGTCCGGCGCCTCGCCATAAACCTTCCACACGTTGCGGCACGACACCTTGACGGTTTTCGACCCACTTGCCCCATTTGCGTTTTTTGTCGCCATGGCGAACGTTACCCCACTCCGCTTTTGGTCCCTAAAGACGAAGAAGGCCGGGCTTTGCCTGTTTCAGCACCACCCGGCCTTCACAATTCGATCTAAGTATGCGCCAGACGCATTACTTCTTGGCAGCCTCTACCCAAGGCTTCCAGGTGGCTTCGTTGGCGCTTACCCACTCGGCCACAACCTCTTCCAGCTTGCGCTTCTTATTGTCGATTTCCAGCATCATGAGGTTTTGGGTGTTGTTGTCGAGGTTCATCATCTCAACGAGCTTATAGGCGCCGGGCCACTTGTCTTTGAAGCCCTTCCAGACCACTTTGCCGATATTGGCTTGGGCAAAGCCGCAGTCACCGGTCTTGCTGGGGTCAAAGCCATGCTTGGGATCCGTGCCGCAGTCTGCATGCGCCGCCGGCAGCTCAACCCAGTCGAACTTCAGCTCAGCATGGATCCAGTGCGGAGCCCAGAACATCATCAGCATAGGAGCCTTGGCCGCGTAGGCGCTCTTTAGCTCGGCAATCATCGCGCCTTCAGACCCACCGGCAATCGGAGCCAGGGGCAAACCTGCATTGTTCACCAGGTCTTTGGAGCGGGTGCCCCAGTCGGCCGGATAGGTGATGAGGCGGCCCTTTGGAAATGTCTCCGGGCTACCGAACGCTTGCGCGCATTTCATCAGCGCATCAGCGGCGGGCAGGCCAGGACACTTCTCAGCCATATAGGCCGGATACATCCAGCCTTCTCTAGGCGCCAGACCCAGCGGGCCCACTTCAACAATGTCACCCGCCTTCACAGCCTTGGGGTAAATATCGCCCACGTTGTTGTCCCAGGTTTCCGGCTGCAGGTGCAGGTTGCCTTGGGCGATGGCTGCAAATTGCGGCACGGCACCGGCGGTGACGTACTCAACCTTGTAGCCGGCCTTCTCCAGAAGCTGGCCCGCAATGTGGGCAGAGATGTGCTGGCCGGTCCATTCGTTGATGGCAATCTTGATAGGATCGCCCGAAGCAGCAAGCGCGCCAACAGTGCTGGCCGCCAGGAAAGCTGCCCCGGCGAAAAGTGAACGTAGTTTGGTCATGATGTCTCCCTTTTGTAAGTCTGTGTTGGAGGGACGGCGTGCCGTTCCGGTCACCTTAGCCCTCAATAAAGTTCCGGTTCCTCCACTCAGGGCGAAATCCTACCAGCCGCCCCGAGATCATCAAGCAGTTTTTCAAACTTCGGAATGAGCCCGATAGCGCTTGCATCAGCGGTGCGCCACCCTAAGAATGGCTTTATGGGCGCCATCACCATCTTTGAAGCCAAAACCATTCTCACCATGACGCGGCACCGGCCACACGCCACGCATGTTGCGGTGAGAGATGGTCAGATCCTTGCCGTGGGGACCTTAGAGGAGGTATCCGGCTGGGGCCCATACGAACTCGACACCAGCCTGGCAGACAAGGTTCTGATGCCAGGTTTTGTGGAAGGCCACTGTCATTTGCCGGAGGGCGGCATCTGGCGTTATCTCTACACCGGCTATCATGCACGCATCGATCCGCACGGGCGGCACTGGGACGGCATCGGCACCATTGAGGGCGTGATCGCGCGCATGAAGGAGCGGGATGCGGAGCTGAGCCCAGACGAGGCGTTGATTGCCTGGGGCTTTGATCCGATCTTCCTTGGCGCGCAGAGACCGACCCGGCACGATCTTGATCAGGTCTCCACCATCCGTCCCATCGTGATGATCCACTCCAACTTCCATGTGCTCACCGCCAACACGACGGCCCTGGATCTGGCAGCCTTTCCTGATGATCTGGACATGGACGGTCTTGTGCGCGGCGAGGATGGGCGCCCCAGCGGGGAGCTTCAGGAGATGGCGGCCATGTTCCCGGTGATGCGGCGCGTGGGCGTTGACTTCCGCGATCTCGCCCGCCACCGGCCTGAGCTTTACCTGTTCGGCAAGGCCTGCATCCGGGCGGGCGTCACCACGGCGACGGATCTCTACAACAGCCTGCCGGAGGAGGACGTGCAGACCCTTCTCACCGTCACCGCAGAGCCGGAGTTCCCGGTGCGCATCGTGCCGGCCCTCAACACGCTATCCGCCCCGCCCGATGAGATCGTGGCGCGCGCCTTGGAGCTGCGCGGCCGGAGCACGGACAAGCTGCGCCTGGGTCAGGTGAAGCTGATGACCGACGGCTCCATCCAGGCCTTCACCGCTCGCCTTCTAGAACCCGGCTATTACTCAGGTGCACCCAACGGCATATGGAACATCGCGCCTGAAGCGCTTGATGTGCTGGTGGAGAAGCTGGTGGCGGCCGGCATTCAGATGCACATCCACACCAATGGCGATGAAGCCACTGAGGTGACACTGAACGCCATCGAAAAGGCTCTTGAGCGCCACAACCAACCAGACCACCGCCACGTGCTGCAGCATGTGCAGATGGCGCGGCCCAACCAGTTCGCCCGCATGAAGGCTCTCGGCATGTGCGCCAATCTGTTTGCCAATCACCTCTACTATTTCGGCGACCAGCATGCGGCCATCACCATGGGCCTCGACCGGGCCAGCCGCATGAACGCCTGCCGCACGGCGCTGGATATGGGCGTACCGCTGGCCATTCACTCCGATGCACCAGTCACCCCGCTGGCCCCGCTCACCACCGCATGGGCGGCGGTCAACCGGCTGACGGGCACCGGCCAGGTGTTGGGGGAAGCTGAACGCATCACTGTCGCTGAAGCCCTCCACGCCATCACCCTGGGCGCAGCCTACACGTTGAAGCTGGACCACGAGATCGGCTCCATCGAAGTGGGCAAGCGGGCCGACTTCACCGTGCTGGACGAAGACCCCACCAAGGTCGCGCCGGAAGCGCTCAAAGACGTGCCCGTGTGGGGCACGGTGCTGGGCGGCGTGGTGCAACCGGTGACCTGATGGCGCTCCCCGTCACCCTGATCTCCGGCTATCTGGGGGCCGGCAAGACCACCCTCATCAACCATCTGCTGCGCAACGCCGATGGAACGCGCCTGATGGTGATGGTCAACGATTTCGGCGAACTGCCCATCGATGCCGACCTGATCGAGAGCCAGGACGGCAACACCATCACCTTGGCCAATGGCTGCATCTGCTGCTCCATCGGCGCTGATCTGGTGGGGGCGTTCATCGATGTGCTCAATCTGGACCCCCTGCCCGACCACCTGCTGATAGAAGCCAGCGGCGTAGCCGAACCGGCGCGCATTGCCAACATGGCCCGGGCCGAGCGCGATCTTGAATTGAGAGCCATCGTGGTCTTGGCCGATGCCGCCTCCGTTCCAAACCAGGCCGAGGACCGGTTGATCGGATCCGCAGTGCAGGCACAGCTCTCCTCAGCCGATCTCCTGCTGCTGAACAAAGCAGATCTCGCCGCGTCTGAAAGTTTGAAAGCAACGGAACGCTGGGTGGAGGAGATCTATCCGAGCTTGCGGCACATGCGCTGCGAGATGGCTCAGATCTCGCCTGAGATATTGGATGGGGCGGCGGGCCCGGCAGAATCTGCACACCTTGCACCAAGCCACAGCCACGAGGATCAATACATCCGCTGGTCCTGGGAGAGCGGAGAGCCGCTGCGCCGGGCGGAGCTGGAGCACGGATTAAACGCGCTGCCCTCCGGTGTGCTGCGCTTAAAGGGGATCGTCGCCCTGGCCGATGAGGCGGGTGCCTGGGCGGTTCAATGTGTCGGGTCCAGGTGGAGCATCACACCGCATTCCTCCGGCGGCGGCTCTCGTCTCGTGGCCATCGGGCTCAAATCCCAGATCACGCAAGAGGCGTTGGATACCCTGTTTGGCTTAAGCCGCGAGCAATGACTGCGCTTTGGCTTCGGCCCGGTCCGCATTGCCGCGGTCGCCAAGCCCTCTGAACGCGCGGGCCACATAGCGCCAGTTCTGCACGGACGTCGGCTTGAGCGCCGCTCGCTCATTGGCGAGCCCCAAAGCCAGATCGTAATGCCGGGCGCGCAAGGCTGCCTCCAGCAAGGTCCAGCCGATCACATCGCGCTGCGCAAAACTGCCACCCAGCCGGTGGGTCATGTAGCGCACCGGCAAAAGCCGGTCCACGCAGTCGCCATACTTTCCGGCCTTGAAGTCCTGGATCGCCAGACAAAACGGAATGCCCATCTCCCGGCTCATGGCCACGTTGGCATCAGAGGCGTTCTCCACATAGCGTTCGTTGGCCGTCAGCAGGGTCTTCGCCGCCTCCGCCCGATTGTCGGAGGCAAAGGTCATCATGGCGTGCACGTCGTTGAACGCATAGAGCGTGTCCGTGGCAGAGCTTTCCCACTTGTCGGCCAAGTCCTTCCACCGATCGCCCACATCAACGTCGAGCAACTGCAAGCGCCAGAGCAGGGCCGAGGCGTCCAGTTCCTCATACTTGTCACCGCTGGCATCTTTGGAGCGCAGGTGGTTGTCGTAGATCTCAAACACCTGATGGATCTCATCAATGTCCAGATGGAACAGGGACGTGTGCCACCACAGATGGTTGGCGAAATTGGACGTGCCCCAGCGCACCGCGTGATCGTTCATAAAGCGGATGCCGCCGGAATGACGCCCCTTCATCTCCATCACATGGGCCACCGCGTGCACGGCGTAAGGGTTGTCCGGCCGCATAGCCAAGGCCCGGCGTCCCATCTCTTCGGCATGCATGAAGTCTCGGTTTTCTTCCAGCCCGAACGAGTAGAACCCGAGCACGAACTCAAAGCCGGGAATGCCTTCATCCCAGAGGTTGAACACCCGCGCCACCACATCACGCTGGCCCACCACATCACCCAGCAACACATCGGTAAAGTGCACCAGCTGCAAGGCAAACAGATCCAACGGGTATTCGGTGAGCACCGCTTCCCACTTCTGCACCGCACCGTAAAAGTCCCCGTTGATCCAGCACTGCACAGCGGCCAGGTGGCCCTTCTCCCGGTCATTGCCATTTGCGATGAGCACCTCTGCATCCTGCACGGCCTGGACCATGTCGTCGTAGATGCGGGTCTCCATGGCTTGGGTGAGCCAAGCGGCTTTGAACAGGTGCGCCATGATGAACCTGGGATGCTCGGCAATCACCTTGTCGATCTCGGCAATGGCATCGCCGCGGAAGGCCAGGGACATTTCCTGGGCCCGGTCCAAACCCTCAATGGCACTCGCTACTGGATAAGAAACCGGAATGCCCCGGCAGTCAGATGCGCCCGTCATACGCCCTTCTCCCGATCGGTGCGGAGATCAGTGTGAATGTATCACGGGCGAATGATTCTTTAATCGCAGCATTCAGGCTCGCCCGATCAGCGGCGACCATGCCGTGGCCGCCCATGGCCTCAGCAACCGCGGTGAAGTCCGTGGCGGCAAAGTCGACGCCCACATTGGGCATCTGCAGCCCGCGCTGCTTTAGCTCAATCAGCCCAAGTTGCTCATCCACGAACACCACAATCGGAATGCCCAGTTTCAGATCCCTGGCCGTGGCCAGCTCCCCAAGAAACATCTCAAGACCAGCATCACCGATGAACGCAATCACCGGCCGGTCCGGCTCGGCCAACTTCCGCCCAATAGCAAGAGGCACCGCACAGCCCATGGTGCAAAGTGCCGTGGACTGCAGCAGTCCGCGGGGCTCGTAACACTCCCAGATCTGGCTCAGCACAATCCTGTGGGCACCACTGTCCACGGTGGCCACAGTGTTGCGCGGGCAGGCCTTGCGCGCCTCATCGATCACCGCCGCCGGACCCCAGTCTTCGCCTTTCTGCAGCTTGTCCTGCAGGAGCGTTTTGGCCGCCGCTGGTTCGCCATCGGGCCACGTGGCGCGGGGCTCAAGGCCCGCACCGATGGCCTCCAATGAGGCGGCCACATCACCAACGAAGTTGAGCGGGGCCTGGTGCATATAGTGCGTATTGGGCTCAGCGGTGATGTCGATCACCCGCTGGTCCGGCTCAAACGGATCGCGCCAGCCAATACGCATCTCAATAGGGTCATATCCGGCCAGAACAACACAGTCCGACGCCTTCACCAGCGGCAGCAGCTCCGCATCGCAAATGGGCGAGAGCCCTGCACCGCCCAGCGCCAAGGGGTCATCCTCCGGCACAATGCCTTTGGCTTTGTAGGTCGCAATCAGCGGCGCGTTGAACGTGCGGCAGAACGCTTCCACACCTGCCTCACCCCCTTGGGTGATCACATCAACACCGGCAATGACCAGTGGCCGCTCAGCCTCTGCAAGCCAATTGCGGGCTTCCTCCAACGCCGATCCAGACGGCGCCATGGCCTGCTGCACCGTGTGCGCAGAGCGGTGCCAGGCTGCTGAACTTTCCCGCTGCACATCAATCGGCACATCCAGCACCACCGGTCCCGGACGCCCCGACGTGGCGATGGCCACGGCCTTGTCGATCACCACCGCAGCCGTGCCCGGCTCCACCCGGAAGCTCGCCTTGGTGATGGGCTCCAGCAGGGCCACATGGTCGAACACCTGGTGCGTATACGTGTGGCCCTCCACAGCGGGCACACAGCCGGTCAGCACGATCATGGGCACCCGGTCTTGCCAGGCATTGGCAATGGCGTTCACCGCATTGGCCACGCCCGGCCCGATGGTCGCAAAGAGCACGGCTGGGCCTTTGCCCCCATGCCAGGCCCCTTCGCCCATAAACCCGGCGCAGTTCTCATGCTTCACCAGCGTGACCTTGATGCCGATCTGCTCAAGCGCATCCATGAGCGCCAACACTTCGCCGCCCGGTATGCCGAACGCGTGGCGGCTGCCCGCCTCATAGAGCCGCTCCGCAATAGCCTGAGCAGCGCTCATGGTGGAAACGCTGGCGTCCATTAGCCGTCTTTCTCTGCGAGCTTCAGATAGCCATCGCGGGTTTGTGGTGTCTTGATGCCCAGCACCTTGCCGGCCACCATGTTGCGCAGCATTTGCGCTGTGCCACCGCCGATGGTGAACATGCGCGCATCGCGTGCCATGCGCTCCAACGGCAAGTTGCGCGAATATCCCATGGCACCATGGATCTGCAGTGCATCGTTCGCCACCTTGATGGCGGTCTCAGAGGCAATGATCTTGGCTTGCGCCGCCAACAGCGGGTCTGGGAAGCCGGAGCCCGTGGTTTCCGCGCTGGCGGCTGCCCGCCAAATCATCATCCGCGCCGCATCAAGGCCAATGGCCATGTCAGCAAACATCCATTGCAGGCCTTGGAACTCAGCGATGGGCCGGCCGAACTGCTCGCGGCTCTTGGCGTACTCCAGCGCCACCTCATAGGCACCCTGGGCCACACCCAGCGCCACCGTACCGGCACCCACGCGCTGGGCGTTGTAGGCATTCATCAACCCGGCAAAGCCGCGCTTAATGCCTTCCGGCGGCACGATCAGCCGGTCAGCGCCGAGGCGCAGATCGTTGAAGTGCACCTTGGTTTCCGGAATGCCGCGAAGACCCATGGCATATTCACGCTCGCCAATGTCGAGGCCCTCTTCACCGCGCAGGGCAATGAAGCCGGCAATGCCTTGCGGCTCGCCATTCTCAATCAACTTGGCAAAGATCAGATGCAGCTTGGACACCCCGCCTCCAGTGATCCAGTGCTTGGTGCCGTTGAGCACGTAAGTCTCGCCATCCTTCACCGCAGTGGTGGTCATCTCCGTGGCCGCGCTGCCCGCGCCAGGTTCGGTGATGCAGATGGCCGGCTTGTCGCCACCCAACACATGGTCTGCGGCGAGCTTGCGCTGCTCTTCGTTGCCATATGCCGTGATGGCGCCGATCGCGCCCATATTGCCTTCCACCACGATGCGCCCGGAGATGCCGCAGCGCTTGGCCATTTCCTCAATCACCAGCACCGCATCCAGATAGGAGCGCCCAGCGCCGCCCAGTTCGGCCGGCACGGTCATGCCCATGAAGCCTTCTTGCGTGAAGCGCTCGATCGTGTCCCACGGATAGTCTTCCGTGCGGTCCACCTCAGCGGCCCGTTTGGCCACGTGATCTTCGGCCAGCTTGGCTGCCCGCGCCTTCAGCTCCTGCTGGGCGTCGGAAAGTTCAAAAACGGGACCGGATGCACTGACGCCCGCGGCCATGTCCTGATTGATGAAATTCATGGGGAGAAGCCCTCCTTTAGAGCAATTTGCGAGCACCATACATTTACTTTTTCCAATTTCATAACGAGAAGATCAAAAGCATAAGTTTGATTTTTCTCAAGCTTGAGAGAGCCGCTCCGCTAGCCCTCTAAGGGCATCGTGAAACGTGCCCACCAGCAGCTCGTCTGCATTCTGCTGGCGGTGCACCAGCCCAATGGTGCGCGAGCTGGGCGGCTGTCCAAAGGGCACCACCCGCACGTTTGCGGGCAACGGTTCTGCGCCAATGCAGTCCGGTATGATCGACACCCCCAAGCCAGCCGACACCATCGAGCGGATCGCGTCGAGAGAATCGATTTCCATACGGGCATCCACCGCCATGTTTTTCTGATTTAAATGGCGCTCAATCTGCTGGCCGGCCCAGGTTTGCCGGTTGAACCAGATGAACGGATTGCGGGTGAGAAGCTCCCGGTCCGTGGTCCCTTCTGCGTCCGCAGGCGCAATCACCAGAAACGGCTCTTCAGCCACCTGGCGCCACACCAGCCCGGCGAGCCGTTGAGGCGGCTGGGTGATCACGGCCACATCCAGCTCACGCTTATAGGTCTGGTCCGCCAGCTTGGAGGAGGAGCCATTCACCACGGTGATGGCGAGGTCAGGATGGCGCTCCCTGAGTTCACCCAACGCCTTGGGCACAATGCCGGAAAGCGTGGTGGGCACCGCCCCCACCGTGAGGCGCCCCGTGATGCGCTCCTCATCGCTCGCCCCGCTCAATTCATCGATCTGCTGCAGGATTGCGTGCGCCCGGCTGATCAACCGCCTCCCGGCTCGCGTCGGCACAGGCGGGCGCAAGGCCCGGTCGAACAGCACCTCGCCCAGCTCTTCTTCCAAGCCCTTCACCTGCAAGCTAAGCGCAGAGGGGCTGAGCCCGATCACCTTACCCGCCGCCGCAAAAGAACCATGCTCGCCAATGGCCACAAGGGTTCTGAGCTGGCGCAGGTTCATCGGGGCCTACAACGTCTCCGCGAACGCGATCAGCGCTTCGGCCGTGCGCCCGGCATCTTCCATGGGGATGAGGTGGCCGATATCGTCAAACACCACTTCGGTCACATTGGGCATGCGGGCCATGAGTTCAGCCACGTTGGCTTCGTTATAGAACACCCGGT
>JBCDIP010000072.1:0-9693 GCA_038748855.1 Pseudomonadota bacterium | reverse complement strand
GCGCATCCACAAACAGCGAGGCCCCGTAGGCCACTTTCTTGAACGCCAGATTGACATCTGGGGCGTTCCAAATGGCATCGTTCTCTTCGTCATAGAGCGAAACCACGGCGCGCGAGACGGAGATCGACCGGATTGTGGCGGCAGCCCCTGCACCCGTATCGGCAACAAACTCCGACCGCAGATAGTCGATCAAGCTTTCTGTGGCCACAGCATCGGCGGCCACTTCATCAGCAACAGATGGGGCCTCAGGCGCCGCCTGCAGAGAATCGCCCTTTGTGGTCTCGCTGTCGACTGCAGCAGGCAGGCCCTGGGCCACATCACCGAAGCCTAGTTTCACCCCGCCGCTGATCAGCCGGCGGATTTTGATGTTGGGGCCAATGAGCTCCAGTCCGACCGGAACCAGATTGCCGGTCATTAATTCGCTGCCTTTGACCTCTATGGCGGCGCGCGGCGCCTTGGCGATGAGCCGGCCGGAACTGTCGAACAAGCGCAGATCGCGGAGCCTCACGCTGGTGCGGCCACTGACAGTATCGCGCTCCAAAATGACATCTGCCACCTCAACGGGAAGCCCGCCTAGGCCCTCGCTGATGGTGGAGCGCACATTATCGCGGAGGAAGGATAGAGAGACTGGGCCTTGGGACAGGCGCCAGAACGCAGCAACAGCGACAACGCACGCTACCGCCAAACAGGCAATAACGCTCACCAGCGTTACTTTTGCAACACGCTGCCGCAATACAACCACCTATAACTCGCCTTGCCGCTGGCAAGGTCATACTCAGCGAAGCTTCGTGCCCTTCAGAATGCGCGTGAAAGCTTAAAAGTTTACGCAACACCCCTTATATTGCCTTTGGGAACACCTGCCTCACGTTCCACTATACCCCCTGAGGTGGCACTATCAAACGGCATCTTGTCGGAAAAAGATGCAAGTACCACCTCCTTGAGACCACCGAAAAAAGACCAAAGGATGGCTGATATGACCGCAAACCTGCAGATTGGCGACGAAGCACCCCATTTTTCCCTTCCGTCCGGAGACGGCGAAAAGCTGAGCGCGGCGGATTTCAAGGGTAAAAACCTAGTGATTTTCTTCTATCCGAAGGACGACACGCCAGGCTGCACCAAGGAATCAATTGCGTTCAGCCAAGCGCGTGCGGACTTTCAGGCCGCAGACACTGAGATTGTTGGGATTTCCAGTGATTCCCTCAAGTCTCACGCCAAGTTCACCGCCAAGCACGAGCTCACCGTGCCCTTGGGCAGCGACGAGGATAAAACGGCCGTGGAAGCCTTTGGTGTGTGGGTGGAAAAGAACATGTATGGCCGCAAATATATGGGCACCGAGCGGGCCACGTTTCTCATCGATAAGCAGGGTAAGATCGCCCAGATCTGGCGCAAGGTAAAAGTCAAAGGACACGTTGAGGCCGTGCTGGACGCAGCCAAAGCGCTCTAAGCGGCAGCCGGACCCGCATCTTCAAGCTATAAAGGGCCGGCGGCGGACGAGATCGCTCGCAGGTTTGCTCCAGCACAAATCAGGTGCTCCCGCCCGCCGCCGAACTGCTTAACTCTTGCGCGTGCGGGACCAAGGCCTGCTAACTCCCGCAGGCCCTAGTCTATGATGTGTAAAAAGAATCAACCATTGGCCAATTGCGCAGTATAGTTGTGCGTAAATGCACAAGATCAATTGGCAAGATCTGCACTATATCCTCGTGGTGTCTCGGCTCGGATCCGTCTCCGCAGCCGCGCGCGAATTGGGCGTGACCCACTCAACCGTGCTGCGCCGGATCAATCAGATGGAACAGCGCCAGGGGCTTCGCCTGTTTGATCGCCTGCGCACCGGATATGTGCTCAGCCAGGAAGGCAAGCACCTGCTGCAAGCCGCTCAGTCCATTGAAGAAACCGTGACCGGGCTTGAGCGGCGCATTGCCGGCGCCGAACTCCAGCTTGAAGGCACGATCCGGGTCACCACCACTGATTCAGTGCTGCTCTCGGTGTGCGGCGCGCATATTGCCAAGTTTCAGAAAACCTACCCCGGCATCACGATCGAACTCTCGGTGACCGCTAGCATTTTGAGCCTCAGCCGGCGCGATGCGGACGTGGCCATTCGGCCATCCCGATTTGAACCGGAGCGGCTGACGGGTGAGCGGGTGTCCGATTTCTACTTCGCTCACTATGCCGGAGCAGACTATTGGGCGGCCAACAGCCATAAGCCCATGGCCCTGCAATCCTGGTTGGGGCCGAACGAGAGCATGAGCGGCTCGCCGGCCGGCCGCTGGATGCGTGCTGAGGTGCCGGACGTTACCCCGGTGCTGGTGGCAGACAGCTTCCTGGCCCTGGGCGATGCGGCCCGGCGCAACTTGGGCGTCGCCCTCCTCCCCTGCGCGCAAGCCGATGCCATGCCCGATCTGGTGCGCATCACAGAGCCGCTGAAGGACTACACCACCGGCTTATGGGTGCTGACGCACCACGACCTTTTGCGTGCGCCGCGTATCAACGCGTTCTACCGGTTCATGATTGAGACGCTTAAATCCGACGCGCCCAAAATGAAGGGGCAGGCCTGAACCCTAGCCGGACTGGCCTCGCAGCTTTGCCCAATAGTCCAACCGTTTGCGCACCTCGCGCTCAAACCCCCGCTCGGGCGGATCGTAGAGCTGAGGACGGTCTAGGCCCTCTGGGAAATAGTTCTGACCGGAAAACGCATTCGGCTGATCATGGTCATAGGCATAGCCGGCGCCATAACCCTCGTCCTTCATGAGCTTGGTGGGCGCGTTCAGGATGTGCTTGGGTGGCGCCACAGATCCAGTTTCGCGCGCCAGCGAGGTGGCTGCCTTAAACGCCACATATTGCGCGTTCGATTTTGGCGCAGTGGCGAGATACAGGCAGGCCTGGGCCAGCGCCAGTTCTCCCTCGGGCGAGCCCAGGAGCTGGAAGGCCTGGGTGGCGGCGTTGGCCTGCACCAGTGCCTCAGGGTCCGCCAGGCCGATATCCTCTACCGCCATGCGCACCAGCCGCCGGGCCAGATAGAGGGGGTCTTCACCAGCGGTGAGCATGCGCGCCAGCCAGTAGAGCGCCGCATCTGCATCAGATCCACGCACGGACTTGTGAAGCGCTGAGATGAGGTTGTAGTGCCCATCCTGGCCCTTGTCATAGAGCGGCACCCGGCGCTGCACGATCTCAGACAGTCCCTCACGGTCCAGGGGTTCTCCCCCCTCCGGAACCGCCGCAAACAGCTCCTCAGCCAGGTTGAGCGCGTAGCGTCCGTCCCCATCTGCCAGGGCGAAGAGCGCTTGCCTGGCTTCCGCGGTCACGGGCAGCGGGTGTCCCATATGAGCTTCGGCCCGCTCCAGCAATTGGCCAAGAGCCACCTCATCAAGCCGCTTGAGGGTGAGTACCTGGGCGCGTGACAGCACCGCGGGGTTGAGCTCAAAGGAGGGATTTTCCGTGGTCGCGCCCACGAGAATGATGGTGCCGTCTTCCACATGCGGCAAGAACCCGTCCTGCTGAGCGCGGTTAAAGCGGTGGATCTCATCCACGAACAATAAGGTGCCCTGCCCGGCCATACGCCGCTGCTTGGCCGCTTCGAAAGCTTTGCGCAGATCAGCCACTCCGGAGAAGATTGCCGAGAGTTGGACGAACTCCAGATTGACCCTGCCGGCCAAAAGCCGGGCGATGGTGGTCTTGCCGGTGCCTGGCGGCCCCCACAGGATGATCGAGCCCAACCGGCCCGCATCCAGCATCCGGGTCAAGGTACCCTGCTCGCCCAACAGGTGGTCCTGGCCCACCACCTGGTCCAGCCGTTCGGGCCGCAGGCGATCCGCCAGAGGCCGAGGTGCCTCAGCTTCCAAACCCGCAGCTTCAAACAGGGAGGCCATCGCGCGCGCCGCTCCCGCCCGCGTCAGTAGCTTTGGAAGGTTGAGCGGATCACCCGGCCATTGCGCCGCATCACCATGCGCCAGAGCTCCGGCGCCTGGCGCTCCACGGTCTTCAGATCCTTCACTCGGTTGATCTTGCGGCCGTTGATCTCAAGAACAATGTCTCCGCGGCGGAAGCCGATTTCCCGGGCACGTCCGCCTTGCACCTTGGTCACGATCACGCCCGTCTCGCGCGGATCGCGCTGCATGTCGTCTGCCAGCGCCGGAGACAGATTGCCCACCACGGCGCCCGACATAGGGCCGTATCCCTTAATCAGAGACAAATTGCGCGGCGGATCTTCCGGTGGCGGGAGGAGAGAGACCTCAGCGGTTCTGGTCTTGCTGCCGCGCTGATAGGAAATACGCACCGATCCACCGGCCGGCAGGTTGGCAAAGCGCGAGGCGAATTCCTTGGAGTTCTCCACCTGCCGTTTGCCGATTTCCAGCAGCAGGTCGCCCACCTTGATCCCCGCTTGACGCAACGGACTCTGGTCATGCAGCACCCGGACCAGGGCGCCCCGTGGCCGCGCAAAGCCCAACGATTCCGCGATGTCGGAGGTCACGTCCTGCAAGCTTGCCCCTGCCCAGGGCCGGCGCACCTTTTCACGGCCCGCAACGGCGTTGTCGATCACGTTGCGTACGATGTTGGCGGGAATGGCAAAGCCAATGCCGTGAGAGCCACCAGAGCGCGAGAAGATCGCGGTGTTGATGCCCACCAGATTGCCATCCATGTCGACCAGCGCGCCGCCTGAGTTGCCCGGGTTGATGGCCGCATCGGTCTGGATGAAGAACTGATAGTCCGCCCGGCGTGACACCTTGGTGCGGCCAAGGGCAGAGATGATGCCGCTCGTCACGGTTTGGCCAACGCCGAACGGGTTGCCGATGGCGAGCACCAGATCGCCCACTTCCAGAGTATCACTGTCGCGCAGCTTCAGGGTGGGCAAGCGCTCGCCCTTCAGATTGATGCGCAGCACCGCCAAGTCCGTGCGCCGGTCGCGCAGCATGACCTCTGCCTCAACTTCGCGCTTGTCAGGCAGCACCACAATGATGTCGTCACCGCCCTGGATCACGTGCTCATTGGTGACCACAATGCCGCTTTCGTTCACGATCACGCCCGACCCCAGGGAGTTCTGCACCCGTCTGCGGGGTCTTGTGTCCTCCCGGCCCAAATCGTCCCCGCCAAAGAAATGGCGGAACATGGGATCGTCCGCGAACGGCATGAAGCGACGGTTTCTGACGATCTTGCGGGTGTAGATATTGACCACGCCTGGCGCCGTTTTCTTCACCACCGGCGAGAAGGACAGGCTGATTTCGGCCCGGGAGGTCGGCACCTTGGTTTGCGCCTCTGCAAGGCTCACAGGCCCCAGTAGACAGATCCCGAACAGGAAGAGCGCAAGTTTCCGCAAGCGGTTGATCATCACCAATTGTCCTCATCCTTGGGCAGTTGTGGGCTTCGCCTTGATACCGCAGATCGCGTCAGGCCGCCAAGCCGCGATCCAGTTTTGTTGACAACACGAGAGCCGATTCCGTGCTCACAACTCCGTCAATGGCCCCGACCTTGTCCAGCAACCGGTCCAGCGCCTCAGGCGTGTCCACGCCGACCCTGGCCATCAGATCTATCTTCCCGCTCACCGATTGCAAGGTTTCGATGGCTGAGAAGGTCTTTAAGGTCTTGACGATCGAAGCGGCCTTGCGCGGTTCAAACGAGATCATCACATAGGCGCTGACGCCGGCCTCGCTGCTCTCAGCGCTGAGGCGCACCGTGTAGCCTGTGATGATGCCCTTCTCTTCAAGGCGCGAAAGGCGGTCTTGCGCCGTGGTGCGCGAGACCCCCAGCTGGCGCGCCAGCTCGGAGACGGACGCGCGGGCGTTCACCTTCAACAAGTTGATCAGGCTCAAGTCGCCATCCGTCAGAATCATGGGCCAAGGCTCCGTGGAAGTGCAAGCGCGGCGGACAATATGACGGGATTTACGTTATTTCAACGGCATCTGCGCCATAATTCCCCGGAAATTACGGCTGTTTACCGACACTGGCCTCGCGCACATTTGGTGCGAGATCAGATGTTAAGGACCCACGCCATGTTTTTGGATGTGAACGAACGCGCCGCCCAGGGGGCCCCAACTGCTGAGCCAAGCAGTGCTGCCGGCGCTCCGGCCATGGCACCGGCGCCGGTGAAGTTCTCCGGCTATGAGACCACCGTTGACGTTCTGTGCGCCCACCGGCCCCAGCATCCTGTTCTGTGCTTCAGCCAAGACATTCTGAGCGCTGAGGCGAAGCGGTTCCTCACCGGTTTTCCGGGCGAAGTGAGCTATGCGGTGAAGGCCAACGACAGCGCCCAGGTGTTGAACACGCTGGTGGACGCAGGCCTTGAGGTGTTCGACGTGGCCTCGCTTGAAGAGATGGCCATGGTCCGGGCCGTTCTGCCGGACGCGGTGTTCCACTATCATAACCCGGTTAAATCCCGCATCGAGATCGAGACGGCCTATCGGCGCTATGGCGTGCGCCAGTTTGCCTTTGATGATGCAGGCGAGCTCGCCAAGCTCGTGGATATCTGCAAGCCGGAAGACACCACGCTGGTGGTCCGGTTCCGCCTGGAGGAGAGCCATGCGGTGCACGACTTCTCCACCAAGTTCGGCGCCTCGCAGATTGAGGCCGTAACGTTGCTGCGCGCCGCCCACGATGCCGGATTTGCGTGCGCCCTCACCTTCCACCCCGGCTCCCAGTGCTTCAATCCGGAAGCCTATAGCGAACACATCGCGGCTGCGGCCAAGATTTCCCTGGCCGCCGGAGTTGAGTTGATGAGCTTAAATGTGGGCGGCGGCTTCCCCGCAGCCTATGCCAAGAACGAGCTGCCCGCGCTTGAGACCTACTTTGAGACGATCGGGAACGCGGCTGACCTCCACTTCAAGGGCAAGGCCCCGCCGCTCGCCTGCGAGCCCGGCCGGGCCATGGTGGGCTCGTGCATGTCACTACTGGTGGCGGTGAAGCATGTGCGGCCCCAGACCGGAGAGGTCTTCCTGCAGGACGGCATTTACGGCACGCTGATGGAGTTCTCGCAGACCAGCCTGCGCCCGGCGGTACGGCTCTTGCGCAACGGGACCGAGTGCCTGCCGCCCGCGTCCTTCCAGATCTATGGTCCAACTTGTGATCCGCTGGATCGCCTGCCGGGAGAGTATGATCTGCCGGCTGATATCCGCGAGGGAGACTATCTGGAGTTCGCCACCATGGGTGCCTACTCCACAGCTACGGCCACGCGGTTCAATGGCTATGGGGATGTGAAGATCGTCCCGGTGCGTGAGCCTTATCAGGTTTAGGGTCCGTCTCCGCGCCCTTTCCGAAAGCGAGGGCCCATAGCTCACATCTTCCCCTTTGCTCAGAAGGTCCTCGCGTGCGCACGGACGCGGAAACAGAACTCAACCACTAAGGCCAAATAGCGCTAATATCCCATTTTCTTCAGAGCTTTACGCGAAATTGGGTTCGTTCGGATACAAATACAATCCGGCTGACTTTAAACAGAAACCACCTATTTAGTGGCAATTTCAATCTCCATGCCATCATAGGCAGGCACCACGTGGGCGGGCAGCTCTTTACAGAGGGTCTCATAGTCCAGATCCACATGCATGTTGGTGACCACAGCGCGCTTCGGCTTCACGCGCTCAATCCAGGAGAGCGCATCGTCCAGGCTGAAATGGGTGGGATGCGGTGTGCGGCGGAGGGCATCGACGACCCAGCAGTCCAGGCCGTCCAGAGCTCCCACATCCTCATCTCGGATGGTGTTTAGATCGGGCGTATAGGCAAAGCCTTCAACCCGGAACCCCAAAGTGGGCGTCGCCCCGTGAACCACGCGGAAGGGGTGCGCGGCGATCGTGCCGCCTTCCCCGGTGACGGTCACCGGCTGAGGCACCTCCATGGCGTTCATCTCCAAGATGGGCGGATAAGGGCTGCCTTCAGGCGCCTGGAAGCAATAGCCGAAGCGGTCCGTGAGGGTCTGGCGGGTGGCGGTGTCGGCCCAGATGGGCACCCGCGCACGCTGGATGAGGGCGAGCGCCCGTAGATCGTCGATGCCGTGACACTGATCGGCATGGTCATGGGTGTAGATCACGCTGTCCACCTGGCCGCATTCAGCGGCGATCAACTGCTCGCGCAGATCAGGGGATGTATCGATCAGCACATTGGTGATGCCGCCATTGCCCGACCGGGTCAGCAGCAAGGAGCACCGCGTGCGCCGGTTCTTAGGGTTGGACGGATCACAGTCGCCCCAATTGTTGCCAATGCGCGGCACCCCGCCGGAGGACCCGCAGCCTAAAATCCGTGCTTTGAGGCTCATGCAGCTTTGCCCTCGCCATAAACGTCCGGTCGCGGAACCTTTGAGAAGAGCTGAAAGAAGTTGTCCGACGTGGCCCGGGCCATCTCATCTGCGCTCACACCCTTCACCTCCGCCAGGCAGTTGAGCGTGTGCCGGGTGAAGGCCGGCTCATTGTTCTTGCCCCGATGGGGCACCGGCGCCAGGTAAGGTGCATCGGTCTCCACCAAAAGGCGGTCCATGGGCGTGATGGCCGCAGACTGGCGGATTTCTTCGGCACTCTTGAAGGTGAGAATGCCAGACAAAGAAAGATAGGCGCCGATGGCAAGCCCGCGCTGGGCCAGCTCGATCTTGGACGAGAAGCAATGGAGCAACGGCTTGAAGGGCCCTTTGGCCATCTCCTCTTCCAAAATCTTGGCGGTGTCGTCTTCGGCGGAGCGCGAGTGGATCACCAGGGGCAAGCCGGTTTGGCGCGCCGCCTCGATATGGACCTTAAAGCCGGCCGCCTGAACATCGCGTGGGCTGTTGTCGTAGTGATAATCGAGGCCGGCTTCCCCAATCCCCACCACCTTGGGGTGAGCGGCCAGATCCACCAGTTCGTCCGCGGTAACATCCGGCTCTTCGGCAGCATTGTGGGGGTGGGTGCCCACCGTGCAGTATATCTCATCGTAGCGCTCGGCGATCTTCAACAGATCCTCAAACTGGCGCACTCTGGTGGAGATGGAGACCATCAGATGCACTCCCGCGTTTGCGGCACGGGCAACGACGGCATCCAGATCATCGACCAGAGACGGAAAATCCAGATGGCAATGGCTGTCGACTATGGGTTCCAACGGCCCCTCACCTCACTCCGGCTCGACATAGCGCGGGAAGACCGCCTGCGGCTTATCGATGGCGCCGCCGCTGGCCAGCCGGCCCGCCTCGCCCAAGCTTGCAAACGTGCGCGCATCGTCCGGCACGCCCAGCGCGTTTAACAGCGCAGCACCGCTGTCCGGCATGTAGGGCTGCGCCAGGATGGCCACCTGGCGGACGGTTTCCGCGGTCACATAGAGGACGGTTCCCATACGTTCAGGATCTGACGTTTTCAGGGCCCAGGGCTCCTGACCGGCGAAATAGCGGTTGGCGTCGGCCACCACCTGCCAGATGCACTCAATGGCTTTGTGGAGCTGCTGGCTGTCGTGATGCACGCGCACTTCGGCCAACAGAGCATCGGCGGCGTCCATGAGCACTTTGTCCTCAGCGCTAAAGGCACCAGGCGCTGGGATCTGCCCTTCGCAGTTCTTGAAGATCATAGACAAGGAACGCTGGGCCAGGTTGCCCAGATCATTGGCCAAATCGGCATTGATGCGGTTGACGATGGCTTCGTGGCTATAGTTGCCGTCCTGGCCAAAGGGCACCTCGCGCATGAAGAAGTAGCGCACCTGGTCCAGCCCATAGGCTTTGATGAGCGAAAATGGATCCACCACATTGCCCACAGATTTGGACAT
>JBCDIP010000071.1:0-9904 GCA_038748855.1 Pseudomonadota bacterium | reverse complement strand
GGCCCCTTGTCACGTTTCATTCTTCGCTCAAACTTGTGGCCACCACCCGCAGCAAGGGCGCTTGGCTGCAAAGTATGGGGGCGCACCCGGGGGCAGGTGGCCCGTTCATGAAATCTGCTTTTGGAACTCCTGATTTCGCTCAGATCTATGACCGGCATAACCGGCTATTGAGCAGGTATAAGATCCCCAAGCTTGAGCTTGAAATGAAGGATGAGCACAAATGGGAGATGCTCTGCACATTGCTGGAGATGGACGCAAGCGGACTGCCAGCTTGGCCTCACGTTGACCTTGCAGACCAAGAGGGTTTCCAGAACGATAGTCTAGGCGAAGACTTTGAAGGATATGAGGAACCTGCGGTGATGCCTTTGCCAAAACGGCTCCTGCACCATGCCATGATCGCCCTTCGCCAGATCAAGCGCTCGGTCAGTGAGACCCAGATGCACAGGACAGATTGACCGACTGAGCAGCTACCAAAGGGCGCGCGTCAGCTACCGTTCCGGCGCTCGCCTTCATCAGCCGGTACGGCAACACCGCCAGCCCGTTCACCATCCCCTCGGCTCCGCCGCATCCAGAACCGGAATGCCAGCCCGCCAGTGAGCGCCGCAGCCAGAGCAACGATTGTCATTGCGATCTGCCAGTTTGCTGTTTCCACGGTCAATCCGGACAGAATGAACAACAACGTTGCGCTCAAGCCCATCAGCAATGGACGCACCGCGCGCTCCATGGTGTCCTCAAAAAGCAAGTACGCCAGATCGAACGCAGCAACGAGCGCCAGCGTGTAGGCCGTCAACTCCAGCGCCGAAGTGCACCGGATGGCGTTGCCAATGGTCGTGCCGTCTGCGGTGCACTGATAATCTGTGAGCACCAGCATGTAGACCTTTAACACCAGCGCCACGGTCAGCCCGACCCCGATGATCATCTGACAGACCCAGCGGATAATCCGGGCCGGCCGCAACACATGCGCCGCAAACCGGGCATCGCGCTCAGAGCCAAGATCACTCATGCCCGCACTCCGTGATTAACTGCGCTGATCACTGCGTCCACATTGGTAACCGTCGCCACGTTCTGCATGGCGTAGTTGATGGATGCATTGTGCCAGTCTGCATTCATGGTGGAGCAGGCGTTTTCCGGCAAGATCACATGATAGCCTTTGTCGGCCGCCGTACGCGCTGTGTGTTCCACCGACATATTGGTCCACGCACCGGTGTTGATCAGCGTCTCTACGCCCGCATGACGCAAATAGCTGTCCAAACGGCCCGACTCGAACGCGCTCATGGACATCTTCTCCACCACCAAGTCACCCGGCTGCGGCTCAAGGCCCGGCACCGGCGCGGCCCCGAACGTGCCGCGCACCATAGCGTTGGCATCGCGCAGGCCTTGATAGAGACCGCAATGGCGGCGCAGGGTCGGATGACCCGGCTCACAGACGAACCAGATGTGGATAACCAAAATTCCCCGACGCCGGCATGCTTCAGCCAGACGCCGGCAGTTTTCGATCACATTCTGCTCGCGAGCATGAGCGGGCGAGCCACTGTCCGCAAAGGCGCCCCGTTCGGTGATCACATCGTTTTGCATATCCTGGATCAAGAGAGCGCTGCGAGCCGGATCAATGAGGAAAGCAGGAGCAGACGAGCTCGCGCCCGCTGGGGCCGGCCGGGTCATGAACGCCTCCTGACGTCCTTGCGCTTTCATGTCGAGGGCATAAACAGAGGTGCAGGCGCACACGTAGAGCGTTCGCCAATCGGGGCCGCCCCAATGAAGGTTGGCGGCCATCTCCGGGATGATGATTTCCCCAAGCTTCACTCCATGGAAATCATAGACCCAAACCCCGCCCGGAGCGGTGACATAGATATTGCCCCCGGTGTCAGCCTTCATGCCGTCCGGCACACCGGCTCGATCGTTCTCCACGATCCCGCTGGCAAACATGCGAGCGTTAGTGAGCATGCCATCGGTACCGAGGTCAAACATCCGGATATTGGCCTGGTCGGTGTCATTGACCCAGATGAAGCGTTCACACGGGCTCAAGCACAAGCCGTTGGGCTGGGTGAACATGTAGCGGTCGGAGACCAGTTGCGGCTCATCGCCCGGTTTGTGACCGGGCGGCAGGCGGTAGACGCCTTGAAAGCCCATCTGCAACGGCCGCTCCACACCAAAGCCGGGCATGCGGCCATAGGTGGGATCAGTGAAATAGATGGAGCCATCGGAGTGAACGATAATGTCGTTGGGAGAATTGAGCTCGCGGCCCTCAAAGTGCGTGGCGAGCACCTCGCGGGTACCATCAGGCCGGAAGCGCACCACGGATGAAGTGGCATGCTCGCACACAAGCAGATTGAGGTCGGCATCGTAGGTCATGCCGTTGCCTTTGTTGGACGGGCGCATAATCTCTTCGATGCCGCCTGCCGCAGACCAGCGGCGCCGTACATCGCCCGGCATGTCGGAGAAGATCAGGTCCTGCTTCACCGGATGCCACAGCGGGCCTTCGGTAAACTCAAACCCCGTGCCGATTTGCCGGACCGGCGCGGCGGGCGCGACCAGCTCGGAAAATCTGTCGTCGACTACAGTATGTGCCATGCCCTCAGCTCTCCTACGCCGGGAACCAATGGCGGTCCGGCAGGGTCTCGGTGATCGGGCCTGGGCAGCTCATCCCTAAACGACCCACAACGCGCCCATTGGCCACCTTCGCGCCCCGGTCGTGGATGGGGAGCAGGAAGGTATAGTTGTTTAGCAGACGCTTGATCTGACCCTTCTCGCCGCGTTTGGAGCCTGCGTGGTTGCCCGTCACTTGCGGCTCCATGTAGTTGTTGACGCGCACGTGGTTGATGATCTGATCATTGAAATCATAGATCACGTCGCCGCAAATGCAGGCGAGACCCTCAGCGGTGTCCACGATCACGTTCATGGAGCCTTCGGTGTGGGCCCCGGCGGGTTCGCACCACACGCCCGGGATAATCTCTTCGGCCTGCGTAATCTCCAGATCCAGAAAGCGCATCGCTTCGGGCTCATAGATCCGCTCCACCAGGTGCAGAATATCCGGCTTGGGATATTGCGGATACATAATGCCGGAGACGGAGAACTCCATTTCGCGCCGGTTGATCACCACGGTTGTGTTCATGGGGAAGTCGTCGTCATTGCCGGCATGGTCGATATGCAGATGAGTGTGGAGGATATAGCGGATGTCGCCGGGTTTCAGCCCATGTTTGGCAAGCTGCTGTTCGACGGTGTTTTCATGATAGCAGTGGCCGCGCATGCCGAGGGTCTCCATAATGGCATTGTCCCGGTAACCGGTGTCCACCAACACGGGATACTCGCCGCCCAAAATCAGGAAGCCATAGACCGGCACCCGGCGCACACGGCCACACTCGTGCCCCAGCACCAGAAAGCTGGTCTCAAGTTCGATATCCCCAAAGTCCAATGTGTGGATCGTTAGCGCCATCTCTCACTCCCTTAATCTAGCCGGTAAATCCGCGCTGCCGTATCGTTGAAAACTGCTTTTTGTTGCCCCTTGGGCAGGCCGGTTGTTGCCTTCCGGTAGGCATCGACAATGTCGCCATAGGGTGTCCAGATCTTCTCAATCGGGTAGTTGGACCCAAACATGCACCGCTTCGCGCCAAAAAGATTCAGCGTTTCAGAGACGATCTGTTGAATGAGCTCCGGATCGTTCCGGCGTACGAACGTGCCCAGGCCGGAGAGCTTGGTGACCACGTTATTGCAATCGGCCAGAGCCTTCATGCCATCGCGCCAGAGGGCCCAACCTTCGTCCGATGTGTCCTCCAACATGCCCGCATGCTGCAAGATGAAGATGACTTCCGGACAGGCCTTGGCCAGTTTGGCGGCGTCCTGCATCTGCGGGGCAAAGACCTGCAGATCGAAGCTCCAGTCATAATCGGCCAAGCGTTGAATGTTGCTGCGCACGGTGTCGCTGTCGAACTGAGCAGGGCCCGGCGCAAAGCGGTAGAGTGGGTTCTCATGCCAATGAAACTGCTGGCGGAAACCACGCAGGCGCTGGCAATGCTTGACCTTCTCCAGCGCCAGGCGCACATCCCCGCGGGTGAAGTCCAAAAAGCCGACAATGGCATGAGGCCAGCCTGTCGCCTCTGCGACCTTGTCAACCCACGCGATCTCATCGGCCCACCAGTTCGGCGCCCAATTCGCTTGTACGTAAACAGATTTCTCGATGCCGGTTTTGGCGATGTCAGCCAAGAATTCATCGATCAGGTAATCACGCCGGATAGGATCATAGGCGCCGAAGATGCGTGGCTTTTCCGGTCCGAGCAGCCAAGGCAGATCCTTTTGCCGCCAGATATGATGATGAGCATCGATCATGCGGCCTGCCCTAGGTTCAAAACATGATCGGTGATGGCGGTGAGATCGGTGCCATCGCTGAGTGCGCTCAAATGCGGACGGATGGCCGCCAGGGCCGTTGTGTCCGGCACCTCACCGTCGATCGCCAGGGGCGAGAGCCAATCGATGCGCCAGGCGCGCCTTGAAAGCCGCACCACTGCATCACTCATGGCCTCAGAGCCGCCGCGTTCAAGGCCGTCAGATAGCACCAGCACGAGCGCCCCGCGGGCAAAGCCGGCATAGCGTGGCACGGCCAGAAAGGTCTGGAGCGCTTCGCCAATGCGCGTACCGCCGTCCATGTCCGCCACCAAGGCAGTGACCCGGTTGAGGGCCTGGCGTTCGTTCCGGCGGCTCAGGGCCGGCGTAATGCGCGTGAGCCGCGTGCCGAGGGTGAAGGCTTCAAATCGGTCTGCCGCCCGGGCCAGCGCATGGGCAAAGCGCAATGAGATATCCGTGCGGTCCGACATGGATCCGCTGATGTCGATCAGCAGGACAATCCCGCGCTGCCTGGTCTTGCGGGCACGGCGCTCAAGCCGGAAAACCTCCCCGTCTTGGCGGGCCGCGATGCGCAAGGTGCGCCGCATGTCCAGCATGCGCCCGCTCGGGCTTGGGGCATGGCGATATGATTTGCGCCGGGGCAGTCTCGCTGGAGCCAAACGGGCGAACCGGGCCAGAACCGCTTCGGGCTCTTCGGGTGCAAACTCCCGCCTCGCTAACCGCTCCGCGGCGGCGGCTTCTTCGCCCGGGCTCTCTTTACCCGGCTCTTGCTGCTCTTCCTCAGTTGCGCCCGTCGCTTCGCGGGCTTCAACCTCTTCGTCCTCTCCTTCAAACACGCCAGATGCCACCTCACCGTAGAAGAAGGCGCGGAAGATGGCCTCGAACTCGTCCTCTCTCTCGTGCGGAATAGCCAGCAGCGCAATGGCGGCGCTGCGCACATCATCAATCCCACGCGGGCCAAGCAAGCCCACCGCTTCAACGAAGCCGATGGTCTGATCCGGCGCGATGGAGAAACCATTCGCCCGCAACACTGAGGCAAACTCCACAAACGGCTGAGTGGCGGCGGGCAGCGCGTTCATGCTGCTTCTCCCGGCAGGATCTCATCCAACCTCGGCGCCACAAAGTTGAGGTCATCATGGTCCTTTAAAGCCACACCTAGGGAGCGGCGGAACGCTTCAGGCCATGTGTGACCTTGGCGGTTCAGCAAGGAAGCCGCCTCGGCCCACTCCACTGTCTCCGCAATACCTGGCGGCTTGACCAACGGCTCTGACCTTAGAAGGTTGACCGAGGCCACCACGGCCGCCGCGGTCGCCTCCGCCACGGTGGACGCGCGGGCCATGACAATTTGGGCTTCCAGGCTTGGCGAGGGGTAATCAATCCAGTGATAGACACACCGTCTGCGCAGGGCTTCGTGCAACTCACGGGTTCTGTTGGAGGTGAGCACCACCACGGGCGGCACGCCGGCCCGCACTGTGCCGGTTTCCGGGATGGAGATTGTGAAATCGGAGAGAAACTCCAGCAGAAAGGCCTCGAACTCGTGGTCAGAGCGGTCGATCTCATCAATCAGCAACAGGCTGTCGCTGCCCTCGCGCAGGCTTTGCAGTAGCGGCCGCACCAAGAGGAACGCATCGCTGTAGATGTTCACATGATCGCCTTCCGCCTGGCGGATTGCCAACATCTGGCGCGGGTAATTCCACTCGTAAAGGGCAGCGGCGGCATCAATGCCCTCATAGCATTGCAGGCGGATCACGTTGCGCCCCAGAACGGCGCCGATGGCTTTGGCCGCTTCCGTCTTGCCCACGCCCGGCGCGCCTTCCAGCAACAACGGCTTGCCCAGGGCCAACGCCAGATAGGCGGCGGTGGAGAGCGGGTCATCGGCCAGATATTGCGCATCCCGCAGGGCATCCTGGAGGGCGTTGGGGGTCTCAATCCCAGATATTTCAGAGCGCACCGCCATCTAGCCGCGCCCACCTGGCCTGGCACCGCCATTGGCGCGGATACCACGCAAGACCTTCTCCGGCGTGATGGGGAGGCTGTCGCAGCGCACGCCCACTGCGTTGTAGACCGCATTGGCCACAGCCGGCAGCACCGGGTTCGCACACATCTCGCCCGGGCCCTTGCCGCCGAAGGGAGCATCCGGCGCGGGGCGTTCCAGGATGGAGATATGGTGCGGCGCGATCTCTCCGGGGCCTGGCATCAGGTATGTGTTGAAGTCCTGAGGCCCGTGTGAGCGGTCCGGATAATAGGGCTCGGTGGTCTCGTAAAGCGCGTGAGAAACGCCCATCCAGGCACCGCCGATCAATTGCTGCTCCACCAGCTTGGGGTTCAGGGCGCGCCCAACCTCATAAGCGGAATTGATCTGGACGACCTGAACCTCGCCAGTCTCATCATCCACTTCCACATCAATGATTAGCGCAGCATGGGCAAAGCAGGAGACGGGCGTCATCTCTCCTGTATCGGCATCCACACCAGAAAGCGGGACCAGGAAAATGCCGCGACCGGCCAAGGTGCGTCCCTGCTCGAACTGCGCCGCCTGTGCGGTCTCTTCAACGGTGATGGATCGGCTGGGCACGTTCTTGACGTGAATATTGCCCTGCCCGTCTGTGGTCAGATCGCTGGCATCCACCTCCAGTTTTTCCGCCGCCGCCTCCAGCATCTGAGCCCTCGCCTCGCTGGCAGCACGGATGATGGCGTTGCCCATGCGGTGGGTCCCGCGGGAGGCAAAGCTGCCCATGTCGTGGGGGCCGGTGTCGCTGTCGGCCGTGTCCACATAGACATCCTCGATGGGGATGCCCAGGGTTTCTGCTGCAATCTGGCGGCCCACGGACTTGATGCCCTGGCCAAGATCGATAGACGAGAGCGTCACTTTGAACTTGCCATCCGGCGTGGAGTGCACCAGCGCCTGACTGGGATCGCCGCCCAGGTTCATGCCGATGGGATAGTTGATGCAGGCAAATCCGCGCCCTTTGTGAACAGCCATCAGCGCCTCCTTGCCCCGGAGATAAACCGGGATACACCAGGCCGCTTCACACCGCGCTGGAACGGCTCTTCCGGTCTGTAAGGTTCAGGCTCAGGCGCTGTGCTTGTGGGCGCCGGTGGGGGTGCGGGGGGTGCCGCCGCTGGAGCTGGCGCCGGTGGGGCCTCAGAATAGGCTGAGGGCAGCGTCGGCGCGCCTTGGGACGTTGGCGGCGCAGGGGCCGGAGGTGGTGCGGCAGGAGGCGGTGACGGCGGTGCAATCGGCCGTTCTGCTTGCGGCATTGGAGCGGACGGCGCGCCTGTGTCCACCTTGAAGCCAAGCCGCGAGGCCTCTGCAATCATGTCATCGCGTTGAGGTGCGTTGCCGGTGGCTGGATGGTCGGTGAAGGTGCCAGCAGCCACCCTCCCCCGTTGGCCGGTGCCTGCGAACGGATCAGGCGCCAGACCGGAACGCCGACGCTCGCCGATTTTGCCTTCATCATCGGTGACCGTTTCCGGGATATTGGCGCGCCAATCTGCACCGCCGCCGGTCAGGCTGGATTGCGCCATGGCATCAGCTGAAAGGCGCCAATCGGCCTTTTGGGCCACCACCTGACAGCTCTCGATCAGGGCACAGTTCTTGGCAAGGCGGCGATGGGCCTTCATGTCACCATCGCGATAGGCATTCAGGATACGCAACTCAATCGGGTCCATACGCACCCGCTCGGCTACCTTGTCCATGTGGCACTCAATGGCGAAATCCACTCCGGTGATACCGAAGCCGCGCATGGCCGTGGATGGGGTGCGGTTCGTGTAAACGCAGAAGATGTTGGAGGCCACGTTTGGGATCGTATAGGGCCCGGGCAGATGGCCGGTGCATTTCTGCACACCATAAGACGTCAGCCGCGTGTAAGCGCCGGCATCAAAGAAACCGGTGAAGATGCGGGCAATGATCCGGCCATCGTTCATCACACCGTCTTTGATGCGCCAGCGCTCGCCGCTGCGCGGGGCGCCAGCCTGCATCTCCTCGGCACGGTCCCACATGTACTTCACCGGCTTGCCGGTTAGAAGCGATGCCAGAACGGCGATTGGTTCATGGTGGCTGTCCACCTTGCCGCCAAAGCCGCCGCCTACAGTACCGCCAATGAAATGCAAGCGTGACGACGGGATTTCCAGCAGCTTGCCCGTGACCCCAATGGAGAAGAACAAGGCTTGAGTTGAGGTGTAGCAGACGATGCGGTTGTTGGTTTCTGGCGCGGCGATCGCTCCGCAGGTCTCCACCGGGGCCTGCTCGATGGGCGACATTTGGTAGGTGCCCTCAACAACATGATCGGCGCGCGCGAGGGCAGCCTCCGGATCGCCAAATCTGAGCTTCTGATGGTCATAGCGTTCGTGATAGTCGAACGTGTTGTTCGGATACTCATCGTTCACCACAGGCGCATCGGGCGTCAGCGCTTCCTCAACATCGAGCACGTGGGGCAAGACCTCCCAATCCACCTGCACCGCAGCAACAGCGCGCTGCGCCGCCTGAACGGACGTGGCGATAACGGCAAGGACCGGCTCGCCTATGTAGGCTGTCTTGCGCTCCGCAAGCAAAGGTTCGTCATCGCGGCCGAAGTTGATCAGCGAGAGCAGCGTGTTCATGTTGCGCGGTATGTCCCGCGGCCAGATCAGGCGAACCACACCCTCCATGCGCTCTGCGTCCGACGCGTCGATGGATCTGATCCGTGCATGGTGATGCGGCGAGCGCACGCAGCGTACGTGCAGGAGACCGTCAAACAAGTGATCATCGAAGAACGGCGAGCGCCCGGTCACGTGGCCTTCAATATCCTGGCGGACGCGGGGTTGGCCGATCTGATCGAAGCTGTCATCGCGCTCGTCGGCAAACAGGTCTTTGCGAAACTCAACCGCCATCACGCTGCTCCCCTGGTGTTGCGCGACGCTTCCAGAATGGCGTCCACGATGGGCTCATAGCCGGTGCACCGGCAGATGTTGCCGCCAATGGCGTCAATCACATCCTGACGGCTAGGATTGGGGTTCTTGTCCAAAAGCGCTGTGGCCGCCATGAGCATGCCCGGCGTGCAGTAACCGCATTGCGCTGCGAACTTGTCGATGAAGGCCTCCTGCAACCGGTCCAGAGTGGGACCGTTTGCCAGTCCACCCGCGGTGCGCACGTCCCGTCCTGAGACCGTTTCGGCCAGAGTGATGCACGAGAGATGCGGTTCGCCGTCGATGAGTACCGTGCAGGCCCCGCAAGTGCCCTGGCCGCAGCCATATTTCGGGCTGAGATCGCCCACCGCCCGGCGCAGGAAGTCCAAGAGATTAGAACCCGGATCAGCGAAGGCTGCGGCGTCCTGGCCGTTCAATCTGAACGTGACGGGTGTCTTGCTCATCAGGCGTCCTCCCCAAGCAGGAGACGGCGCAAGTGCACCGACGCGGTTTCTTTGCGGTACCACGCAGATGCAAGTGCATCGGTGGGCGGATCCAAGTCTTCAGTCGCGCGCTCAAGGGCGGGCGCAACGCCGCGCTCGTCAAGCGTAGCACCCTCTAAAGCTTGCTCCACGGCCTTCGCGCGCACCGCCGTCGGCGCCATGGCGCCGTAGGCCACGCG
>JBCDIP010000070.1:0-9917 GCA_038748855.1 Pseudomonadota bacterium | reverse complement strand
GCCGGCCCTGTTTGCCAAGCCGTCTCAACAGTCTAACGATGGAGCCCTGTCATGAGCACTGAAACCTCTGCACTGACAAAGAACCAGGAGATGGTGCTGGGCACGCTGAGCCAAGCCAAAGGCCCCATGAGCGCCTATGCGATTTTGGACGAGCTGCGTGAAGAAGGCTTCAGAGCCCCACCCCAGGTCTACCGGGCGCTGGAGAAGCTGATGCAAAGCGGTTTGGTGCACCGGCTGGAGAGCTTGAACGCGTTTGTGGCGTGTTCCCATGCGGCGTGCCACAACACGGGATTGGTGGCTTTTGCGATTTGCGACCAGTGCGGCCTGGTGTCTGAGTTCTCCGACGACGCGGTCACCAAAAGCCTCACCAACTGGATTGCCAAGCATCAGTTCAGCAACACCAAGGCCACCATCGAAATCCGCGGGAACTGCCCGCAATGCTCAGCCGCCTGAGGGCGCGTTTAAAACTCCGCCTCACGCGATCTGGCAATGCCGGAAATCACTTCGTTATAGGGCGCGCGCAAGCCAAGTGCGTTTGCCTCCACCGGAATGGCCCCATTGATGAAGTCCACCTCAGAGGGCCGACGCGCCATGTGATCGAGCAGCATGGATGGCCGGGCGTTGGGCATGTTGTTGCCGAAGTTCGTCACGTACTCCTTGGCATCCTCAAAGGTAATGTTAATCCCCTTGGCCATAGCCACCTCGAAGGCTTCTTGAGCGCAGGTGTGGCTGATCTGCCAGGAATGGGGGTCGGCCATCACCTCGCCAATGGTGCGGTTGAACACCGCGCACGGGCCGCTGAATGCCACATTGCAGATGAGCTTCTCCCAAATCAGCTGGTTGATATCTTCAAACGCCTTTGCCTCAAAGCCGGAGGAACGCCAGAGATCGGCAACCTTCTCGCTGCGCTCCAGCGAGCCACCCTGCATCTCACCAATGCGGATCAGGCTCATGCCGTTGTGGTGGGCATGGCCTGGGCCCTTCATGGAGGCGCCAAAGCCTTGCGCGACACCTAACAGCACATTGTCCGGAGCCATGTAGCGGCTGATGCGCTCGCCGGCCCCGACCCCGTTCTGAATTGTGAGCACCAGGGTATCATCTCGCAAAAGGGGGCCGAGCGACTTTGCTGCGCTCTCTACCCCAGACGCCTTGGTGGCGATGATCACCAGATCACACGCGCCCGGCGCCGACATATCGCTTGTGGCCTGAACCGTCTTGGCAACCCGGTCGCCGCTTGCCCCCTCCACGCGCAGGCCGTTCTTCTGGATGGCCTCAATATGTTCTTCCCAGGTGTCGATGGCCCACACCTCGTTGCCCGCATCAGCCATCAGCCCGGCATAAATGGAGCCCATGGCCCCTGTTCCGACAATCGCAATCTTCATTTCTGTGTTTTCTCCCGCCCTTGGCGACGCTTACCTTTTCGTTGCGGCTTGAAGTACCAGCTTCTGTAGCAACTCGTCCAGTTGCCTGCGCTCTTGTTCTGAGAGGGCCGACAGCAACTCCCCCTCACGCATCTGAAACCGCTTCACCAGCCGCTTGTGCAACGCACGGCCGTCGGCAGTGATCCGCAGCCAGGCCTGGCGGCCGTCGTCCGCGTCTGGGCTGCGCTGGATGTAACCCTGGTCCAGCATGCGGTGCACGCCCCGTGAGATGGAGTTGCGCGGACGACCGGTCATGTTGGCCACGTCCTGGGCGGTGAGCTTCGGGAAATGGGCAAGGCAGAAGAGCAACAGGTACTCCCCCCGGTTCAAACCTTCGTCCCGCTTGATGGTGTCGTAGACCGGCACAATCAGCGAATTCGCCAGAAACGAGATCCGGTAGGTGTCGCGGATTTCGTTGCTTGCAAAGATAGTCGTGAGATCGCGGGTGCTTGCAGACATGGGCTTAGTCTGGCATATTGTTCCAAATAGAACAATATGTGCGATGAGGAGGAGCTGCCCATGACCCCGGAACAAGTCCTGTCCCATGCCCCGCGTGTGCTCAGCCAGAGCCAGAGAGAGCACTATTTCGAGCATGGCTATGTGGGCGTTGAGAGCCTGCTGCCCGCCGACGTGCTGGCGGAGGTTCAGGCGGTCACCAATGAGTTTGTGGAGAAGAGCCGCAAAGAGACCCAATCCGGCGATACGTTCGACATCGGCCCCGGCCATTCTGCAGAGACGCCCGTGCTGCGCCGGCTGAAGAGCCCGGATGAGCAGCACGAGGTTTATTGGAGGTTCGCCACCGGCCTGATGGCTGATGTGGCCGCGGACCTTGTGGGCCCCAACGTGACCTTTCACCACTCCAAGCTGAACTTCAAGTGGTACGATGAGAGCGACACGGTGAAGTGGCACCAGGACATTCAGTTCTTCCCCCACACCAACTACAATGTGCTGACCATCGGCTGCTATCTGGCCGACACGGACATGAACAACGGTCCCCTGGCCGTGCTTAAAGGCTCGCACAATGAAGATCTCTATGATCAGTACGACGCCAATGGGAACTGGACCGGCATGCTGTCGGATGAAGATGCGGCCAAGGTCGACATGAGCCGGGCCGATTATCTCACCGGACCGGCGGGTTCCATCACGGTGCACAATGCGAGAGCCTTGCATTACTCGCCCTCCTCGAAGTCTGCCCTGCCCCGGCCGCTTTTGCTGAACTGCTATACATCCGCGGATGCAAAGCCTTACACGCCGCATCCCACGCCCACGTCGCACTCCTATGAGCTGATCCGCGGCGAACCGGTACGCTGGGCGCATCACGACCCACGCCCCTGCCAGATCCCGCCGGACTGGTCTGGCGGCTACACCTCGATCTATGCAGCCCAAGCCGGCGAGGACAAAGCCGCCGGCGGCATGATGTAACGGACACCGCATGACGCAAGAGCGCACCATTCGCCCCCGGCGCAGTTTCATTTTCTCGCCGGGGCTGAGACCCGACATGTTTCCCAAGGCGTTGGCGTCCGGCACGGACATTGTGTGCGTGGAGCTGGAAGACGGCATTGCGCCGAAAGACAAGCAGGAGGCCCGGCAGAAGGCTCTGGCCCTGTTTGAAACCCCGCAAGCTGATGATGGGGTGGAGCGCATTGTCCGCATCAATTGCCTGCGCGACCGGTTTGGACTGGCGGATGTGGAGGCGGTTCTGGCCACGGACACACCGCCGCCCGCCCTGATGCTGCCGAAGGTGAAAACGCCTGATGAGATCGTCTGGCTTGATGACCTGCTCAGCGAGCGTGGCCATGCTTCGCGTCTCCATGTGATCATTGAGACCAATGCCGGCCTGGAAGCTGTGCACGAGATTGCCCGGGCGAGCGAGCGCATTGATGCTCTCTTCTTTGGCGGGGTGGATATGGCGGCGGAACTGAGATGTCAGAACGCTTGGGAGCCGCTGCTCTATGCCCGCTCGCGGGTGGTGCACGCGGCAGCGGGTGCGGGGCTTGACGTGATCGACGTGCCGTTCCTGGATCTGGAGGATATGGACGGCATGGAGCGCGAAGCCACCCTGGCGCGCGATCTTGGCTTCAGCGGCAAGGGTGCCATTCATCCCAAGCAGATCAGCGCACTCAACACCGTGTTCACGCCAGATGAGGCCGCCATCGCGCGCGCGCGGCGGATTATCGACACTTTCGAAGAGGCCGACACCGGCCTGGTGGTGATCGACGGCAAGCTCATCGAAAAGCCCGTGTTGCGCGAGATGCACCGGATTGTGGCGATCGCGGAGCGGGTTTCAGTCGCGTAGAACGCCCAAGATCTGAACCAGGAGCTCACCCTGGCGACGGGTGCCGGTTTTGGCAAAAATCTGTTGCAGATGGTTGCGCGCCGTGTTGCGCGAGATGCCTAAGCGTTCGGCAGCTATGTTCAGCTCTGCGCCCGTTGCCAGCTGCTCAGCCAGTTGGCTTTCCGCCACCGTCAGTCCGAACAGGCGCATGAGCGCGGCGCCGAGACCTGCTGAGCTCTCCAACGGGTTCCAGATGTAGATCAACGCGGAGACCAGGGTGGGATGAGACAATTGACCGGGATTAACCGGCACAAATTGCGCGACCAAGGGGGGTGCCGGTGGTTCTGACGTCAGCAACACTTCAGAGCCGAGCCCATTGAGGGCTTTGGCCATGGCCTGGCTGAAGTGCAGCTCGCGGCTCCGCTCCCGGGGCCTGAGCACATCGTTGTGCACATAAAGAACGGTCCCGGCTTCAAGCATCGCGCGCCCGGCGCTGTTCGTTTGAACCACGCGCCCATTGAAATCCACCGCCAAAATTGACCAGGGCAGATGATCAGGTGTCCAGTTTGCGCCTGGCAGTCCGCCATCATCCAGCGCACTGCGCTTGGCAATGCGCCAGGCGTTGCCGATGGCCGGCGCGAGCCTGCGGAACGCCTCGATCTCAGCGGCCTCGGGGTGCCCTTGCCTTTGTAAGAACTCGACAGAGTGAAACAGAGTTACATCGCCTTCATCGTACACCCGGGCGCCCAAGAAGTATCGCATACCCTCAACTCTGGCGAGCCAGTCGTAAAACTCATGTTGATCCATGCTCCGTTCATCTATGAATTTACCCTCATAGACGATGTGCCCGGGCGCATGTCGCAACGAATATTGCATCCGCGGATTGATGGCGTTGATGTGTTGAATGTAATCGTCTTGGCCCGCCTCAAGGCCACGGCCGCACCAATTGGAGATCGCCCCCGTTTTTCGGTTCAGTTCAAAGACGACTCCGCCAACGCCGCTGAATGCCGAAATGACCGATTCCAACGCACGCTCAAACTGCAGTTCCCCACCCGCAGCCGCCAATAAATCCTCTTGGATTCGAAAAAGATCTTGCGTCTTCAAAATTGCCCGACCCACCCCCGACGCACCATTAAGGGTAACCCAATAAGTTATAGAGATCAATACGCCACCATAAAGGTATCTACAGACCCAATACCTTATGAACATTCGTATTAATCAGAGAAATACACCCAAAATGGCGTGAGTTTTAAGTCATTCACAATGCATAGTACGTTTGTACTAATCGGATCAGTTGATCACTCCAAAAATTGACTTAGCGTTACCTTGCAGTCTGGACAGTGAGGTGGCGCCGGACTGCTTCTTAGAACCTTTACTTTCAAGACCGGGGCAATGTGGGAGCAGCGTGATGGCAATAGTGGTGGGAACAAACGGTAACGACGATCTGGACGGCACAGCGAACAATGATCTGATTATTGCAGGCAATGGCAACGACACCATTGATGGGGGCGATGGACACGATCTGATCTTTGCCGGGCGTGGCGACGACACGATCGATGGGGGCGCGGGCAATGATGTCATCGTGGCTGGAAGTGGGGACGACACGGTCGATGGAGGCGATGGGCATGATCTGATCTTCGGTGGTCGCGGCGATGACACCATCATGGGCGGGGATGGCAATGACCTGATCTTTGGCGGTTCGGGCGATGATATGATCGACGGCGGCGAAGGTTGTGACATCATCTCCGCGGGCAAGGGCGATGATCTTGTCATTTTCGATGTGGATCAGAATGCCGGCGCCCAGAACTATTTTTCCGGAGGCAGCGGCAACGACACACTGCGCCTTCGCTTAACTCAATCGCAGTTCAATGAGATGACGGCCGCCGGCGTGTTCGCGGCCTTTGCCTCTCATGTGGGCAGCCATAGCGGGTTTGATTTCTCCACTTTCGGCCTCAGCTTCCCGATCAACCTGAAGGTCTGGTACTTCGAGCAAATTGACATTGAGATCACGGGATCGCCCGGGCTCTTTACCAACGGCGATGACACGGTGGACTTCAATTCCGTCGTGGCCGGCACTTATCAGGACGGCACCCAGTATGATGGCCTGGACGGCAACGACACGGTGACGCTTGCTGACACCGCGGCAGCTGCGGCTACGGCGGGTTTTGCAGTGGGCACGGCGTTCAATGCCGGTGCCGGCGATGACACCGTCAACGGAGGCGCGCTGGACGACATCATCAATGGGGATGCCGGCAACGATGTGCTGAATGGCGGCACTGGCGTGGATGTGCTCAACGGCGGGGATGATGACGACCGGCTGATCCTGGAAGACATTAACGTAGGCGACAGCGTTGATGGCGGCGATGGGAACGACACCTTCGTGTTCGCCGCCGCCAACGGCTCCGATCACCGTATCGAAGTGCGGCCGTTCGAGGTCGAGTACGACGTCACGACCACGATCTCTGTGATCAACGTCGAAGCCTACGAGCTGACCCTGGCCGATGGGAACGACGTGGTTCTCATCAGCACGGCGTTCGCTTCCAACGACATCATCAACGGTCTTGCTGGCAACGACAACTTGATCGCCGGTACGGGCCTCGACATGGTGTTTGGCGGCGATGGCAATGATTCCATTACCCTGAACGATGCCACGGCAGGGGACAGTGTTGATGGCGGCGCAGACACCGACACATTCATCTACCGTGAATTCCTAAACATCAATAACACCATCACGGTCAATTTGGCGGACGTGACGGTCGACGGGATTGCGATTTCCTACACCAATATTGAAACCGTCGACATCAATGCCGGCGCTGGGAACGACAACATCACCGGCAGCGCCAACAATGACACTTTACGCGGGCAAGCCGATGACGACACCATCAATGGCGGAGGCGGCAATGACATCATCCAGGGCGGAACCGGCCTCGACATGCTCTTCGGGGACGGGGGCAACGACATCCTCTCCCTGAATGACGCCACGGCCGGCGACAGTGTGGATGGGGGTGCGGACTTCGACACCTTCAACTATATCGCCGATACCAACGCCAACGTGATCACCATTAATCCGGGCGATGTGACCGTCGACGGTATCGCAATCACAGTCAGCAATATTGAGAGCATCGACATCAACGCCGGCGCAGGAAACGACATTGTCACCGGGGGTGCAGGGAATGAAATTCTGCGGGGCCTGGCTGACGATGACACCCTTGATGGCGGCACAGGGAGCGACAATCTGCAAGGGGGCGCCGGCAACGACCGGCTGATCCTGGGGGATGTGAACCTGGGTGACAACGTCGATGGCGGCGCTGACACCGACACGCTGGTTTATGTGGCCACAAACGGGTCAAACCACACGATCACCGGAACGGCCACCAATCTCACCGTTGATGGCGTGACAATCCCTGTGACCAATGTGGAGAACTTCGAAATCACCGGGGGGGATCAGGACGACACCATCACCACGCATGACGGTGACGACATTATCAATGGCGGGACAGGCAACGAAACGATTGATGCCGGTGACGGCGATGACCGGGTCAGCGTCGATGATGACCTTGATCTCTTAGAAACCATCGACGGCGGTGCCGGCACGGACACCTTTGTCCATACGCTCTCCGACGGAGTGAATCATGTAGCAACCCTGACAGCGTCAGCCTTCAACCTGGATGGGGATGCTTTTGCGGTTTCGAATTTCGAGAACTTTGAAGGCACCGGTGGAGACGGGAACGACGTTATCAACGAAAACACCGGGGGAGACAGCATCCTAAGAGGCGGCGATGGCAATGACAGTCTCTCTGCCACCACAGGAGTGGACCAACTGTTCGGTGATGCCGGCAATGACAACCTGGACTTTTGGGACGCTAACGTTGGTGACAGTGCGGATGGAGGCGCCGGCTCTGATACATTCCTGTTCCGGGAGGTCGGCGCAAACAACAACAACGTCATCACAGTCGCCAACGGCAACACAGGTGTCACCGTTGATGGAACAACCATTTCTCTGACGGACATTGAACGGGTCAGAATTCAGGGCCTTGAGGGTGACGACGACATTACCGGAGGCGATCAAGGCGACATCCTTAACGGCGGTGTGGGCGACGACACACTCCGCGGCGGTGATGGCAATGACCTGCTCTTGGCCACAAACGGTCTCGATGCCCTGTTCGGCGATGGCGGCAATGACACACTTGAGTTCTATGACGTGGATGCCGGCGATAGCGTTGATGGCGGCGCCGGGGTCGATACATTCACGTTCCGCGAGATCGGAGCGAGCAACAACAACACCGTCACAATTGCCAACGGCAATGCGAGCGTGACTGTTGACGGCGTGGTCCTGACCCTTACAGACATTGAACGTGTCAACATTGACAGCCGTGACGGCAACGACACCATCACGGGCGGGGATCAAGACGACAGTCTCTCAGGTGGAGCAGGCAACGACATTATCGACGGGGGCGATGGAGCAGACTTTGTGGACGGTGGTCTTGGTGTCGACGCACTGCAGGGCGGCGCCGGTAACGACCAGCTCTTAATGTCCGACGCGAACACAAGCGATAGCGCCGATGGCGGATTGGGCACCGATACCTTCACTTTCCGAGAAAATGCATCCAGCAACAACAATGTCATTACGATCGCCAACGCGAATGCCGGTGTAACGGTGGACGGTGCCACCATCACTCTGTCCAACATTGAAACGGTCAACATCCTCGCCGGTGGTGGCAATGATAACGTTACCGGCAATGAGTTGAACAACAGCATCAATGGCGCCGCCGGGAACGATATAATCAGAACCGGCCAAGGTACGGATACTGCCAATGGCGGCACCGGAGATGATCTGTTCATCTTCGCGGTCGGAGATGGCTCAGACCTCATCGGTGATTTTACAGCCGGCGCGGGAACTGACGACGTAATCGACATCAGTGCCTTTGGCTTTACCACGTTCGACGCTGTTGGTCCTGGCGAGGTTCGTCTCGTTGACTTTATGACCGACAACGGAACGAACACAACGATCGACCTGGATCAGGCGCCGGGCGGCGATCAGCTCCAACTGTTGAACGTGGTTGTAGCCGATCTCGATAGCAGCGACTTTATCTTGTAGGAGAGCGACCGGCGCTCCACGCAACAACCCCTCAGCAACCCGGCGGGCCTATCACCCCCGCCGGGTGGCAACACGCCCGCAGCGACGGCACTGGTACTTTTCGACAGGGCCGCCGCTGCCAAAGCTTGCCACCACCTCGATCAGTTCGAAATCATGAAGGCCCAATCGGCACAAAAGTTGGCCGAGCCAGCCGGGCAGATTTTGAGATCCTTCACTCACGAGCTCCTTCCCTTTTGGGCAGTGCGCGTGCGGGAGCTTAGTGTACCATAAATAGGCTCAGGCTGCAGCGCCGGCCCCGTAGAGTTGGATGGCGGTGGCAACCTTGCCGGCGAGGCCCCGAAGGTCGGCCCCTACCTTTGCCCGCACATCCGGCGTGAAGCGGCGGATGGGGCCGATGGCGCCCACGGAGAACGTGGCGCCGATATTGCCGATGATCACCGGAGCCGCAACGGAAGAGACGCCGATCTCAATCTCCTCTACACACTCCGCGTAGCCCTGTTCCTGGATGGTGCAGAACTCTTCGCGCAGCGCGCTCTCATCGGTGTGGGTCTTTTCCGTGTAGACCTTCATGGGGCCTTTCAGAATGTCTTCGCGAAAGCCCTCTTCGGCGAACGCTGCGATGGCTTTGGAGCACGAGCAGGCATGCATGGGGCGGAAGCCGAGACCGGGGTGGATATAGGAGCGGGTCTTGTCGGCCGGCGTCTCCACATGGATGATCTCCACCCCCTTGTTGCGGAAACGGGAGAGGAACACAGCTTCGCCGAACGCCACGGCCGCTTCGGCCAGGGCAGGCGCTGCGGCCTGGCACACATCCACATCCGGCTTGCCCAGAAGCGCAATGCGGGTCAGGCGCTCGCCCACCAGATAGCGCGAGTTGCCCTCAGGATTATCCAACAGGCGCTGCTCAGCCAAGGTCTGCAACAGGCGGTAGCACGTGGGCCGCGGCAAGCCGGTGGCCTGCTGCAGCTCAGAGGCCGACACGGGGCGGCCGGCAACCGCGACCGTCTCTAAAACCGATATCAATCTGCCCAGATGCATGATTTCTCACTTTACAGACATTTGTCTCACGGTTTAAGAAGTTTCAGTCAAAAGATCAAGCGTCCCGTGCCCTTGCGAACGCGAG
>JBCDIP010000069.1:0-9935 GCA_038748855.1 Pseudomonadota bacterium | reverse complement strand
GTGAACCATCCTTACGGCGATCCGGTGATCGGGTGGATGCACGAGATCAAGGAACTCGATCTGGAGGCGGTTCAGCGCTTCTATAAGCGGTTCTATGATCCGGCCAATGCCATTCTGATTGTCGCTGGCGATATCACTGCCAAAGAGCTTCGTCCTCTGGCAGAGAAGCACTATGGCGTGATCCCCTCAAACGGTCCCGCCAAGCCTCGCGTGCGCCCCTTGGAGCCTGAGCCCCAGGCGGCCCGGCGGGTCATGTTGAGCGATCCTACCGTGCCGACCCCCTCATTCCGCCGCATCTACACCGCCGCGCCTTACTCAAAGGCGGAGCCAGGTGAAGCAGAAGCGCTGGATCTTCTGTCCCACATCATGGGCTCTGGCACCACGTCACGCCTGTACCAGCGTCTTGTGGTTGAAGAGAAGATCGCCTCCTATGCCGGATCCTGGTATTCGGGCGATGCTTTGGATATCGGCGATCTGGGCGTTTATGCCGGTCCGCAGCCAGGCAGCGGCCAGGCAGAACTTGCCAAGGTTGAAGCCTCGATTGATGCGGTCATCCAAGAGATTGTGGAGAAGGGCGTCACCGAAGAAGAGCTCAAACGGGCCAAGAACAGCCTGCTTTCAGCGGTGGTCTACCTCAAGGACAATCAGATGCGCCGCGCCAGGATCTACGGTGTTGCCCTGACGACGGGTCAGACCGTGAAAGACATCGAAGAGTGGCCCAGCCGCGTTGAAGCCGTGACGGCTAAACAGGTCCAGGAGGCCGCCCGGAAGTTCCTGCAGATCCGCAGGTCCGTTACTGGGCTGTTGCTGCCTGAGGCCCCCCAACAAAGAGCCAAAGCGCCCGGCGCTGCTAAGGACGAAAAGAAATCATGAGACGTGCCATCCTCCTTCCCAAAACGGTTAGTGGCTTCGTTGCGCTTAGCCTGATTGTGCTGTTCCAGCTCTCGCTGGTCTCCAAAGCTGAAGCGATTGAGATCCAGGACGTGAAAAGCCCTGGCGGCATCTCCGCCTGGCTGGTTCAAGACGATTCGATCCCGCTCATTTCAATGCGCTTTGCGTTTCAAGGCGGCTGGGCAAACGAGCCGGCAGAAAAGCAAGGGGCGACCCACTTTCTAGCCGGGATGCTGGACGAAGGTGCGGGCGAGATGACGTCCAAGCAGTTCCAGACGCGCCAGGCTGAACTGGCCATGAAACTGTCCTTCCGTGCCCGTGCAGATCATTTCTACGGCTCGTTCCAGGCTTTGACCCGCCATCTGGACGCCTCCGTTGACCTCTTCGCGGAAGCCCTGAATAAGCCGCGTTTTGATCAGGTGCCGTTTGAGCGCATCCGCAATCAGATCATCCTCAACATCAAATCCAACGACCAGGATCCAGAGCGCATTGCCAGCAAGGAATGGCTGAAGCTCATGTTCGCGAACCACCCCTACGGCCGGAACCGGCGGGGTACGCAAGAAAGCTTGATGGCGCTGAAGCCGGACGACCTGCGCAACGTGACCAAGCGTCTTTTTGCCAAGAAGGGTCTCAAGGTTGCCGTTGTGGGTGACATCAACGCAGAACAACTGGGCAAGCTTCTGGACCGGGTATTCGGCCAGCTGCCGGAGAACGGCGGTGTGGTTGCGTTGAAAGAAGCTAAGGTCAAGACCAAATCGGCCGTCAAGATCATTGACCGCAACATTCCGCAATCGGTGATCCAATTCGGCCATGCCGGCCTTAAGCGCGAAGATCCGGACTTCATTCCGGCCTATGTGCTGAACTTCATTCTAGGCGGCGGCGGCTTTGGCTCGCGCCTGACCGAGGAAATCCGAGAAAAGCGCGGGCTCACCTACTCTGTCTACAGCTATCTGTCGCCTTATGATCATGGCGCCCTGTTCGTAGGCGCAGCCTCGACCCAGAACGCGCGGGCCGGCGAAACGGTCAAGATCATTCGCAGTGAGCTGGAGCGCATGGCCAATGAAGGCCCAACCGCTAAAGAGCTGGAAGATGCGAAGACCTATATGACCGGCTCCTATGCCCTTAGGTTCGACACATCGCGCAAGATTGCCGGTCAGCTGCTGGCCATCCAGGTTGATGATCTGGGAATGGATTATGTGAAGAACCGCAATGATATGATCAATGCGGTCAGCTTGGACGATCTGAAACGGTTGGCCAAGCGCCTGCTGAAACCGGGCGAGCTGGTGATGACCATCGTTGGTAAGCCGGAAGGGGTGGAGGCCAAAGCGGCAACAGGGGGATAAGCGGGACCCATGCCATACGTTCAGGATGTTAGCCGGTCGCTCCAGGCAGCGATCGGCACCACAGGCCTGTCTGAGGCCGATTTCCAGGGCTATCTGGAGGCTTCCAATCAGGCGCTTGAGACCTTACGCACGCAGCATGCGGACGCATCACTGCCGTTGCTGCGCCTGCCGGAGAAGACCGACGATATCGCCGCCTGCCGCGAGGCCTTAGACGGTTTTCAACGTGGTGCAGAAGACGTGCTGATCTTCGGCACTGGCGGCTCCTCCCTTGGCGGGCAAGCCCTGGCGCAGCTGGCCGGCTACCGCATTCCAGGGCCAGGGCCCGATCAAGGCCGCGCCAGCAAGCCGCGCCTTCATTTCTTTGACAACCTGGACGGCCATACCCTGAGCCTCGTGTTGCGGGATCTCGACATGAAGACCGCACGCTTCTTGATGATCTCCAAATCCGGTGGAACACCGGAGACCATCACTCAGTGCCTCGCCACGTTTGAGGCCCTCAAAGCAGCGGGTCTTGAGTGGAACATGGCCCAGCATGTGCTGGCGCTCACCGAGCCTGGTGATGGCGAAAAGAACACGCTGCGCCGCCTGGCTCAGTTTCACGACATCCCGGTTCTGGACCATGATCCGGGCATTGGTGGGCGCTACTCGGTGCTTTCCAATGTGGGGCTCTTGCCTGCATTGCTGCTGGATTTGGATGTGGAGGCGCTGCGCGAAGGGGCCGCAGAGGCTCTGGCGCCGGTGCTGTCCGGTGCTGCACCTCAGGACTGTCCGCCCGCCATGGGCGCTGCGCTCAATGTGGGCCTTGCGGAAAAGTGCGGCCACACGGCCGCGGTGATGATGCCTTACTCTGATCGCCTGCGGCTTTTCTCCAACTGGTTTGCCCAACTCTGGGCGGAAAGCCTGGGCAAGGAGGGCAAAGGCACAAGCCCCATCGCCGCAGCAGGCCCGGTGGATCAGCATTCTCAGTTTCAGCTCTTCAATGGCGGGCCGAAAGACAAACTGGTGACCATCATCATGACCAACAGCGCCGGCGCCGGCCCGCGCATTCCGGAAAGCTATGCCACCGACCCGTTGGTGGGTTATCTGGCCGGCCGCACCATTGGCGATCTCACCGATGCCCAACAACGGGCGACCGCGGAAACCTTGGCCCGCAACGGACGGCCCGTGCGCACGATCTCCGTTGAAGACGTGGATGAGCGCACGTTGGGCGCCCTGTTGATGCATTTCATGCTGGAGACCATCATCTCCGGCCACCTGATGGGTGTGAACCCGTTCGACCAGCCTTCTGTGGAAGAAAGCAAGGTTTTGACCCGGGACTACCTGAAGACCATGTAGAAGCGGTTGGGGAAACCTTTCGACTCATGGCATCATGAGCGCCGATAGACAGGGCGCGAAAGCATGAAGATCAGGCGATTATCTGACGGATTGATCAATCGCATCGCCGCCGGCGAGGTCATTGAGCGTCCGTCCAGTGCGCTGAAAGAGCTGGTGGAGAACGCCGTCGATGCCGGTGCCAGCGCTGTGGACGTGACCATGCAAGGCGGTGGGCGCAGTCTTATCCGCGTCGTGGATGATGGCTGCGGGATGTCGCGGGACGAACTTGCGCTGGCGGTGGAGCGCCACGCCACCTCTAAACTGGACAGCGACGATCTGCTCAATATCAAGACCATGGGTTTTCGTGGCGAAGCTTTGCCGTCCATCGGCGCGGTCAGCCGCCTCACCATCCTCTCCCGGCTCCACGACGGATCAGACGGGGCGCAAATCGAGGTGGATGCAGGCGCCAAGAGCGAGGTGCGTCCGGCTGCCCTCAGCCCCGGCACCCAGGTTGAGGTGCGCGACATCTTCTACGCAGTGCCGGCCCGGCTGAAGTTCCTCAAATCGGAACGCTCGGAAAACAATGAGGCCATCGACGTGATGCGCCGCATCGCCATGGCCAACCCGGCGCTGGCCTTCTCCCTCACCGTCGAAGGCCGCCAGGTGCTTAATTTTTCCTCCGCGGGGCTCGATCTCGACGGTCAGTTAAAGCGGGTGGGGGAGGTCATGGGCCAGGAGTTTGCCCGCAACGCCCTGCCGCTCGATACCCAACGTGAGGGCATCCATCTCACCGGTTTTGCGGGCCTGCCCACCTTGAACCGCTCCCAAGGCAATATGCAGTTCCTCTTTGTCAATGGCCGCCCGGTGAAGGACAAGCTGCTGGCCGGCGCCGTGCGCGGCGCCTACATGGATTTCCTGGCCCGCGGCCGTCATCCCATGTTGGCGCTGTTCATTACGCTCGACCCTCATCAGGTGGACGTCAACGTGCATCCCGCAAAGGCTGAGGTGCGCTTCCGCGAGCCGGGCACCGTGCGGGGGTTGATCGTGAGTGCCCTGAAGACGGCGCTGGCGGATGCCGGACACCGTGCATCCACCTCTGTGGGCAGCGCCACGCTGGGTGCGTTCCGGCCCGACAGTACGGCCAGCGGCCCGCGTCAGAGCACCTATGCCTACAGCGCCCCGCGCTATCCCGGGCCGGGGCTGGCGGAGGCGGCGCAGGCGTACCAGGCACCCTTGTCCCATGAGGCACAGGCCGGCCTTGAGGGGATGGATCTGCCGTCCGCCGACCACCGCGTCACGGAGGCCGCGCCTGAACCGGAGCTGACGGGCCGGCCACTTGGGGCCGCCCGGGCGCAGGTGCATGAGAACTACATCATTGCCCAGACCGAGGACGGCATGGTGATTGTCGACCAGCACGCCGCCCATGAGCGCCTGGTCTATGAGCGCTTTAAAGCCGACCTCGCCAAGTCCGGTGTGGCGCGGCAACCTTTGTTGGTGCCCGAGGTGGTTGAGCTTGATCCGGCCGCTGCCGATGGCCTGGTGGCGGAGGCTGACCGCTTGAGCGAGCTTGGCCTCACCCTGGAGGCTTTTGGCCCTGGCTCTGTTGTGGTGCGCGAGGTGCCGGCCATCTTGGGGGACACCGACATTCAGAGCTTGGTCAAAGATCTGGCCGATGATGTGGGCGAACTGGGCGAGGGGCTGGGCCTGGCAGAGCGGATAGATCATGTGCTGGCAACCATGGCCTGTTATGGCTCGGTACGCTCGGGCCGCCGGCTCAGAGGCGAGGAAATGAATGCTCTTTTGCGGGAGATGGAGGCAACACCCCACTCCGGCCAGTGCAACCATGGCCGGCCCACCTATGTGGAGCTGAAACTGTCGGACATAGAGCGCCTCTTCGGACGCCGCTAGTGCGCTTTTGAGAAACAGGGGACATAACCTCATGACATACCTGCTTCAGCTTCTGGTGGGCGCCCTGGTTCTGCTGAGCCTGCCACAGAGCCCGGTGCTGGCCGAAGAGGAGACCGGTCCTGAGAAGTGGCGGATCTCCTGCTTTGCCTACCGGGACGATAACCGCAACGGCATCTACGACATGGCGGACCGGCCCTATGGCGGCTTGGTTGTGGAGTTTGAGCGTCCGGATGGGCTGACGGTGCTGGGCAGATCCAACATTTCCGGTTTTGCCAACTTCGATATGGCTTTTCAAAATGAGGAGAAAGGCCAGATCACCGAAGAAGGCGTTCACATTGCCAAGGCCGTGCCTCCAAACGGCTACAAGATGACCTCAGATGCCGGCCGTCAGGAGATCACCTTCAAGGCGCAAAAGAATGCCGGCGGCCGCATGGTGGCCGCCAACAACTGTGTGCCTATGGGCGTTGCGCCCGTACTCTTCATCGGCGGCTCGGTCAAACGCTCAGAAAAGACCACGGCCACCATCACGCGCGAAGGAGGGGCTCAAGAAGAGCTCGCGCTGGACGAGCTTGGCACGTTCTACAAACTGGTCGAGCCGGGCCAGTGGATCCTTCGCTTCACCGATGCCGCGTCCGGCAAATCTCTTACGCGCAAAGTGCAGGTGAAAAGCCACCCGGTGATCCTTTCAACCCTCACAAACCTCACCGAAACGGCCCCCGCGTCCAAGCCGGTAACGACCGTGTCCTTCGACGACCTCACCGTGTCGGACACGCTCTATGAGATCCCGTCGGGCTATGGCGGCCTCTACTGGTGGAACTGGATCGCCACGCACCACAAATTCTATCGCGGAAACGGCTATGTGAATGCCACCGTTTCCTCAGAGTTCATCGCCTACAACAGCTCCGGCCACCCCGGCACCATGTGGAGCGAAGACGGCACCACATTTGACTTTGTGGGCACCTACATTTCCGTGGCCTGGCCGCGGGCGGAGAAAGACTTCATCTATCTGAAAGCTTGGAAGGGCGACGAGCTGGTGCACAGCGATAAGCTTCGCCTGGAAACATCAGGATCTGTTTATTTCCAGGCGAATTATCGCGGCATCTCCAAACTGGAGCTGACCTCAGGCAATTACGAGCGGATCGTTCTGGACGATTTTAGCTTCCGCAAGTGAGCGAAGGCGACGCAGGCTGATTACTCGCCGTCGGTCTCGCCGCCGTTCTCACCGCCGTTCATGCCCATGTTGCCACCCATGTTGCCGCCCATATTGCCGCCATTGCCACTGTCGCCGCCATTGTTGGCACCGAGACCACGGCCTGGCTCGTCCGTGTTGCCGTTCACAAACACAGAGTTCAAGGTTTGGCTGCCGATGTCGTCATTGTCACGAGCTTCCGCCAGCTTCAACGGGACGCTCTGCCGGACTGCCTTTGGGCTAGAGGCCGGGCAGGTGGACTCAAGCCGCAGTTTGCAACAATAGCCATAGGTGTCCGCAGTTACCTTTGCGCACATCTCAGCTACTTTTTCTGGTTTGGAAACCGGAACCGCCTTAACAGGGTTCCATTCAACGTTTGCCCCTAAAATCACAAGCGCCGCTGTAAGAGCAGCGGCGTCTCGTAAGTCGATTTTAAAAAGCATGCTTTTACTCCATACTAGGGTTACATGCCGCCCTGTAAATAACTAAAGCTTTCGTTAAGAAAATTGTCAAGCTTTCACCATTTCTTAAACATTTTGTTTTCCTGAAATTGGTTAACCTGGTTAAGCGATATTCTTTACTTTACTTCGGACACTGGAGGGATCTGATCCCCCATATCCAATCATAGATAGGTCTATTCGCCAGCTTTAATGGCCGATTTAAGCGGCTGGTGGGCCGCTGCGTGCCATGGTTTGGGTCATCAGAATTTCAGCAGAGGCCCGTTATGATCACGCTCATCATTGAGGACCGGTGCGGCGCTCAGCCGGCGCGTTCCGTCCATTGTCTTAATTGGTGCGAAGGCGAGCTATGCAGTGCCCGGGAGCTCATTCGCGAGCGGGTCAGCCTGGAGTTCCGAGCCTTGAAGCATGCGCGGGGCGCGCGCGCCTTGGGCGGTCATCTTGTGCAGTATCCGCGCAATGCCGATTGCGGTCTGAGAGAGGCGGTATCCCTGGCTTTGCATGGGTTTGAGATGGAGGCCTTCTTTCTGATCGTGGACGGGTGCCACATCCGCGACATGGATGAGACGTTTCCGCTCACCGCGCTCAGCAGGGTGACCTATCAGCGCCTGTTGCCGAAAGTCGCTGCCTAGGCATCGGGCCGCCTTGCACGAGTGTGTGGCGATTGACCTTTTCTCCCAATCTGAGGCTTGCAATTCTTACAACGCCAGGGTCAACTGGAGAGCACAGGGGCGCTATCCAAAAAACTTAAGCGCAATAGCACGTTCAGCTGTTGTCGCCGGCTGAGCAAGAATGAACACAGACCGCAGAGCACGCACGGTTGGTCTCGCCGGGCTATTCAGATCCGGCACGTTAGGTTGCATGCGGGTGAGATCAGCCCTGCTGCAGTTCGCTTTTGTGTTGGCTTTCGCCATTCAACTTAACCTCCCCGCTGCCGCACACGAGGTCAGACCCGCGATTGCGGATGTCACCATCGGCGCCGAGGCCGTTCACATCGATCTTCGCCTGGCGCTGGAAGCGCTTGTGGGCCGGGTGGATATGCGCGGGCTAACCGACACGGATAACTCACCGCGTGCCGCCACCTATGATGCACTACGCAAGCTCGCCCCGTCAGCTCTTGAGACGGCGCTGCGGGCGGCATGGCCTGACTTGAGCAGCACCTTCCATATCTCAGTAGACGGACAGCGGCTGGTGCCTGTTTTGATCGAGGCGGCAATCCCTGAGGTGGGCAACGCCGCGCTGCCGCGCGACAGCAGGATCAAGCTGCGGGCGTCATTGGCCGATTATGCGGGCAAACCGGTGGTGTTCGGATGGGATGCTGAGAACGGTCCGCTGATCGTGCGCCAGGCCGGGCCCAAGGAGGGCGCCTATACCGGCTACTTGAAGGACGGCCAACTGAGCGCGCCAATGCGCGCAGAAGGCACAGCGGCGCAAGGCGCCGGGCAAACCTTCCTCACGTACATCGTCGTCGGTTTTGAGCACATCATCCCAAAGGGTCTGGACCACATTCTGTTCGTGCTCGGCCTGTTTTTCTTCGCGCTCCGCCTCCGGCCTCTCCTGATCCAAATCACGGCCTTCACCTTTGCTCACACCATCACATTGGCGCTGGCGTCTTTGGGCGTGGTCACCGTGCCGGCCAGCGTGGTGGAGCCCTTGATTGCCGCGTCCATCGTCTATGTGGGCGTGGAGAACCTGTTTGCTCAGAAGATCGGGATCTGGCGCACAGCTCTCGTTTTCGGGTTTGGACTGCTTCATGGCCTTGGATTCGCCTCAGTGCTTGGGGAAGTGGGCTTACAGACCACCCAGTTTGTCACCGGGCTCATCGCCTTCAACGTGGGTGTGGAGCTGGGTCAGATTGCGGTGATTATCATCGCCTTCTTCCTGATCGGTCTGCCGTTCGGCAAGAAGCCCTGGTACCGCAATCGCATCGCGATCCCGTGTTCCCTGCTCATCGCTCTGGTGGGAGCATTCTGGTTCTATGAGCGGATGTTTACTTAGACGGCGCGCAAGAACAGCACTTGCGTGTCCCCATAGGTTCGCCGGTCGAGTTCCTGAAATCCGCTTGGCAGTTCAATGTCCGCCTTGGCGGCCTCTTCCAGCAGGCAGAGGGCTGACGGGGCGAGCCAACCATGCGATTCTGCTGACTTTAGTGCTTTCTCGCCAAGCCCCTTGCCGTAGGGGGGATCGGCGAACACCAGATCAAAAGGAGGCATGTTCTGCATCTCGCCCAGCCGGGTGGCGTCGCGGCGCCAGATCTTGCTCACCCCCATGGCGCCCATGGCCTCCACGTTCTGGCGAATGAGAGCTCTGGCGCTCGCCGCATCTTCGATGAAGAGACAATAGCTCGCCCCGCGCGACAGCGCCTCCAAACCAAGCGCCCCGGTGCCAGCGAAGAGGTCCAGCACACGCGCGCCCTGAAGGTCAAATCCGTCGACCCCATGGGCGAGAATGTTGAAGAGCGCCTCACGGGTGCGGTCTGAGGTGGGCCGGGTGGCTTGGGACTTGGGCCCCACAAGGGCCAGCCCTTTATGATTTCCGCCGACGATGCGCATGGGGTTTGCCGGGCTTTTTGGGGCGCTCTGCACCGGGCGTCTCAAGACGCGAGCCAAGCTGCTCGCGCAAGGTGCGCCGAGGCACTTCCTTCACCTCACCGCGCTGAAGATCGCCCAACTGGAAGGGCCCATAAGACAGCCGAATGAGCCGGTTCACTTGAAGCCCCAGATGCTCCAGAACGCGTTTGACGTCCCGGTTCTTGCCTTCGCGCAGGGACATGGAAATCCACACATTGCCGCCTTGCACCTTATCGAGCCGGGCATCGATATTGCCGTAGCG
>JBCDIP010000068.1:0-10015 GCA_038748855.1 Pseudomonadota bacterium | reverse complement strand
GTCCGGAAGTGATGGCCCGGTCTGTGTTCGCCAACCCGGAATGGTGGGCGGACAATGGTGATGAAGTGAACGAACGCTTCAAAGCCTGGATGGCCAAGTAACCAACACGCTTCACTGAAGCTGGAAAGGCGGTCCCATCAGTGGGCCGCCTTTTACTTTTGGCGCTTGCCTTCCCAGCAGGCCAGATAGAGCGAGACGCAGAGCAGGCCGACCGAGAGCCACACCAGGGCGCTGTGGCTCTCTGAGAACAGCACAATGCCCCAGCCGATGCCGGCAAACAAAGACACAAAGCTGCCGAAGCTCACAAACACACCGCCCGTGCGCCTGATCAAATAGAAATAGAGGATGCTCTCCACCACACCGGCAGCCACAAACAAGCCGATGGCCAACTCAGCCGTGCCCCACATGGTTGGGATGGGCAAGGCGCCGCCGCTCAGCGCGAAGATCGGCAGGACCAGCACAAAGGCCATTAGCGTTTCGCCCGTGACCGCCTGCAAAGGGTTGAGCCCGCTTGGCCAGAATTTGGAGATGAAGATGGATTCAATAGCGTAGCAGAGTGGCATTATGAGCGCGATGAGGAGCCACTTCAGATTGCCAAACCCGGGAGCCTCAAGCTCCGGTCCCAGCACGAGACAGACCGCTGCTGCGCCGAACATCACGGCCAGTATGCGCCGGGCCGAAACCGCTTCGGTGCGCAGTGAAAGCGCAAATCCCACCGTGGCTACAGGCGTCAACGTGCCCAACAATGTGAGAATGCCCGCCGGCAGATGCGAGGCGGCATAAAGCACTGCCCAGAGCGGGGCAACATAGCCCAAGATGCCCGCCACCAGCAGAAAGACAAAGCGCTCACCATTCAAGCTGAACAGCTCTTTGCGGATCACTAAGAACGACACGAACACGACGGACAGGAGCGCCATGGCCACGCTCAGAACCGCCAGTTCCGAGTAGCCCCCGCCTGCCGCCAGTTTGAGCAGAGCAAACTGCAAGCCCCAGCATCCGCCCATAATCAAGAGACAGAAGGAGGCCTTTGCTTGGCTGATTTCCCCAGCGCTCATGAAGCGGTCAGCGCCATATGGTTTGCAAAGCCGCGACGGATGGCATCGGCCATGGCGCGGATGGCCGGGCTCTCAGGTCCCTCCGTGCAGATCAACATCAGGTTTGAAGCGGGAAGGCCTGGCAGCCCATCGGCCGGCCCCAAGATGCTCATACCTGGTTCCACCGTGCTGCGGGCCAGAATGCCTACGGCGAGACCAGCCTTGATCGCCGCCTTCACGCCTGCTGCGCTTTCGCTGGTGTAGGCCGTGCGGTGGGCGATGTTGGCCGCCTCAAGGGCGCTCAAAGCGGCATCGCGCCACCAGCATGAGCGATCAAACAGCGCAACGGGCAAGGGACCGTTCTGCGGCACCACCATGCCGGGGCTGCCCGCCCAAACGGTCTGTTCCGTCAGCAGCACTTCGCCTGTGGCGTCGTCCTGGGGGCCGGCATAAACCGCAAGGTCCAGCTTGCCCCGTTTGACGGCCTCTTCAAATCCGACGCTGAAGCCGCATGTGATGGAGACATCAATTGCCGGGTGCCGGTTGGCGAAGTCTGCCAGGATTGTGGCGAGGATTTCTGAGCCATAGTCATCGGGAATCCCCACGGTCACATGACCCGCAATGGGGTCGGCAGCAAGATCAGCCGCGGCTTGATCCAGCATGGCAACGATCTGGCGGGCTGAGGTGCGGAGCCGTTCTCCGGCCCGGGTCAGCACCATGCCGCGCGCCTGGCGCTCAAACAGGCTCTGGCCCACCTCAACCTCCAGGCGCTTGATCTGCACGCTGATGGCGGACTGGGTGCGGCCGAGATCCTCGCTCGCACGAGTGATGTTGCCATACTCGGCCACCATCAAGAACGAGCGCAATATTTCGCTTTCAAGTCGTGGAAGTGAGCGTTCAATTTTGTTCATGGCAGACATAATATATATTCGTTTGATTTATGCCAAGTGCTCCTTCTACCTTTCCGCAATGAGCACAGTCACAAATGAACTCCCCAGACAGGCCCGGCCCTCCGTCAAGGCCCGTGTCAAGGCGATTATGCCCTGGTTTTTGGCCGGCGCCGCCGTCACCTTCGCTGCCTTCAACCCACAGACGGCAGGGGAGGCGATCGTCTTTGCCGCACGCAATCTCCTCTACGTCTCACCGATGATCATCATTGGCATCCTGCTGACCGCCGGTGTTACGGCGAGCGGATCCATGGCTTTGATCAGTGCGGCCTTCTCGGGTCGTCAAGGACGCATGATCCTGGTTGCCTCGCTCATTGGCGCGCTGACGCCGGTGTGCGGGGTCACTGTGTTACCCCTGGTGGCGGGATTGCTCACCGGAGGCGTGCCTCTGGCGCCCATAATGGCCTTCTGGCTGTCATCACCTGTAACTGATCCGGGCATGTTGGCCGTTACAGCCGGTACGCTGGGCCTTACCTTTGCAGTTGGTAAAACTGCAGCAGCCTTTGGCGCAGGTCTGTTTGGCGGAGCGGTTGTGCTTATGCTCACCCGGCGCGGAGCCCTTCAGGCGCCGGCGCGTGCTGACGTTGCACGCAAACTGGCCGCAGATGGTTGCTCAGATTGCGTCTCAGGCAGGCTGTATTGGCGCTTTTGGCACGAGGCAGAGCGCCGGGCCGCTTTCGCTCGCACAGCGCTCAATTCTGCTCGGCTGATGCTCATGTGGCTGACCGGGGCCTTTGTGGTTGAGTATTTTCTTCAGGGCTTTCTCTCAGCGGGCGGACTTGCCGCCTATGTGGGTGACGAGAACGGGTTCGCCGTGCCTCTGGCAGCCTTAGTGGGCGCCCCGATCTATCTGGATGGCTATGCAGCGCTGCCCTTGGTGCGCGGTCTTATGGATGGCGGAATGGGGCAGGGGCCGGCAATGGCGTTCCTGATTTCCGGCGGCATCATCAGCGCCTGGGCAGCCCTTCCGGTGCTTGCTTTGGTGCGTACGCCGGTGTTCTTGCTCTATGTCGGGCTTGCAGTGATATCTGCCATGTTGGCTGGATGGTGTTTTGCATTCGCAGCGTGAGTTCTCGCCAGAAATCGGCTGATTACCAAGGGTTTTTGGATTTATCTTGAAACTGTCCAAAGAGTCCCTACATCAAAATCACACGAGCAATTGGAGATTTTGATGAAGCATTCTGGACGACGCTGGACCCCATTGGCCATTGCGGCACTGGTTTTGGGTTTCATCGTATGGTGGCCGCTGGGTCTGGCAGTGCTGGCCTACATTCTGTGGGGCGGCGACGTAGACACCAGCGTTCGGCATGCGGTCGATCAATTCCGGACCCCCTCGAGCGGCAATGCGGCTTTCGATGATTACAAGAAAGAGACCCTGGACCGCTTGGAAAAGGAACAGGCAGCCTTCGCCGAGTTCGTTGAGCACCTGCGGCGCAGCCGCGACCGGGAAGAATTCGAACGTTTCATGGCAGAGCGGAACAAAACCGCAGAAGCCTAAGAGGCCAAGCCCAAATCCTCACATGATAAGAGACAAGCCCGGCTGCTTTGGCCGGGCTTCTTTTTTGCGCGTCTAGTTATCCCATTGACACAGAGCACGTTCGCGGTCGGCACACACCTTCTTCTTGCGTGACGGGCCACGGGCATTTGTATCAACCCTGGGCTTATGACGGTTCTTGCGCAGCACCCTGACGCGTGTTTCCGCGTTCTTTTGTTTCTTCGGTGCTGCTTTCTTGCGGTGCTGACGGTTGCTGCGCGACTTTGAATGCCGCTGCTGCTTGGGCGCAACCCGCGCTCTCTTGGTGCGCTTGGACTTCTCACGCTTTTTAACGTTTTGCGGTTCAATGCGCTTCTTGACGGGCGCGACCCTCTCTTGGCACACGCGTTGGTCAGTGGCGTCCAACTCGTCCAAGAGCTCCTGGGAGGGATCTGTGGAGGCCAGCTGGATGCCGCCTTCACGCGCATAGCGTCTAAGTGCGCGGCGGCTTTTTGGACCCCACGCACCGTCGATGGCTCCTGCCGAGCAGCCTATGCGCCGCAAGCCGCGCTGAATGGCCATCACGAGTTCGCGCCGCGACAGGGTAGGGGCAACAGGTGCGATGGCGCGCTGTTCCTGTTGTTGCCCGGGCACGGTAGCCCCTGGCTCGGTCAGGGCAGCGACCTTTTTCTTCTGCGCGGCCTCGTCTTTCGCCTTGGCGTTTTTCAGCGCCTGGATCCGCAGCTTTGCCAGGGGGGCAAAACTGCCGTTAGGGTATTGGGCCAGGTAGGACTGAAGAACAGCTACGTCGCTGGACGCGCGTACTTCGTTCCAATAGAGCAGCTCGATTTGTTTCTCGCTTGTGGCTGGAACCGGTGAGATCGCTGCAACAACCGGAGCCGGCGCGGCTTCTGCCGCTTTCTGTTTGGCGCCTTCGGGCACCAGAACCAGCGAAGAGCTCAACTCGTCGTAATAAGCCGGGCGTTGTACATGCCCAATGCCTTGCGCGATGGACTGGACTTCAGCGCGAACTTCGCGGGCAATCTTGGCCAGCGGCAAACCGGGCTGGTCCAGCTTGTTCAACAGAACGCGGGTGTATACGGAGGTTTCTGAGTTGTCCTCCGGGCCGAGCTTGTCGAGAGCCAATTGGCGATAGCCGGCCGAATACATGATGAAGTTGCCCGCCGGTGCCTCAACTCGTGCCAGGCCGCGCGAGGAGCCCACCGAGCGCACACCGGATTGTTCAAAAGGATTGTCCCGGCAGGCATCGATCACAAACACACGGGCCCGGGCCCCGGTGCTGTTGAACTGGCTGATCAGGCGGCGCAGGCCGATGGCCTCGTATTTGACCGTATCTTTCTGGTTGTTCTGCGGCTTTGGAATGTCGCGAGGCAAAAGGAAGTTGTCGCCGTCAATTTCAACGCCATGGCCGGAGAAATGGATGAACGCCAGGTCGTTCGGCCCGAGGCGGGCGGCGAAACGGCCAAGAGCAATGTTCAGGGTGCGTCTGTCTGGATTGATCACCGACGTGACGTCAAAATCCAACGTCTTGAGCTTGCGCTCCATGGCATAGACATCGCCCACCGCCTTTTCCAGCCGGGGGATGTGCTCGTAATCATTGATGCCGATCAGCAAGGCCAAGCGCCGTTCCGCCTGAGCCGCAGATACACTGCCCAGCACGCAGCAAACGATAGCAATTAACGCAATGATGCGCCCAATCATCTTGCTTTCCTTCACGTTCACCCGGTGCTGAGTGTGTATAGTGCCATGATCAGAATAGAATGTGAACCAGCGATTCTAACGATTTTCCTGAACTTTTCTGGAATACCACACGGTCTATACCACTTTTCAACATCCGGTTTTACTAGTCTTCGTGCTCTTCTGTACGGTAGAATCAAGCTCTCTGCAGTGATCTATCTCACTCGTGCGCGGCAAAGTCGGATGACATCCGGTTACCATGACATGGGTTTCTTCACAGCCCTTTTTGAAGATTTCAGTTAAGTCTGCATGCGCCTCAGACGCGAAAAGCAGGACCAGGACTGACATTTTGGTGTCGCGCTTGCGGCCAGTTGAGGGTAAACGGCCCCATGCGCCAACCCTCACATATGGACCGCTTGGAAGCGGTCTTAGACCAGCCGGTTCTGCAATGCCATTCCCTCAGCCGATCCTGGGGCCTTGAGGTCATCAAGGTTGACCTGGACGGTGGACCGCCGGTGCTGGTCAAATCCGGGACGCCGGCGCTGCCCGGACATTTGGAAAGTGAAGCCTTCATGTTGCGTGAACTGGCCGTGCAGAGCGATTTGCCGGTGCCGGGCGTTCTGCATTGCGAGCCGACGCTGCTGGCCATGGAATGGATCGATAACGAAGGCGCACCGCGCACGTCCGCTCACGAGCGTCATGCCGCCGAGCTTCTGGCCGCCTTGCACAGCCATAAGGGCCCGCGCTTTGGATATGGTCGCAACACGGTGATCGGCGGCTTGCTTCAGCCCAATGGAGAACAGGAGAGCTGGGTTGAGTTCTTTACCCATAAGCGCCTTTTGTATATGGCGCGCATGGCTTTGAGCGCCGGAGCATTGGAGGCTGACGAATTCAGCCGCATCGAGGCGCTTGCCGGTCGCCTGGGGCGCTATTTGGACGAGCCGGCCCACGCCTCTCTTCTACACGGGGATTTGTGGCAGGGGAATGTTCTGGTCAAAGGCGAGAAGATTGCCGGCCTGATCGATCCAGCCATCTATTTTGGCCATCGGGAAATTGAGCTCGCCTTCAGCACGCTTTTCGGCACGTTCGGCGACAGCTTCTTCGATGCCTATGGTGCGCTGACCGGATTGGATCGGGACTTCTTTGCGCTGCGCAAGGACATTTACAATCTTTACCCCAATCTGGTGCATGCGGCCCTGTTCGGTCGCAGTTATGTACCTGCGGTCTTGCGGGTGCTTGATCGACTGGGGGTTTAGCTGGAGGCTGCCGCGGGGCGTTTTGTCAATTTGGCCAGATAGATCAGAAGGGTGATGCCCAGGCTCCACCAAACCGCTTGCCAAACCCACAGAGATGGCACGCCGAAGAACCATGTTTGCCGGTCATCCGGGCTGCCGAACAGGGAGTTGCCGATCATTGTTCCCGGGCCGGCCGCAAAGATGAGCCAGACCACGGTCACGGCTGCCGCTCTTGTCAGGGCAGGGCCTTTGAGGGCTTCCGCATCGTCCTGATAGCTTTTGCGGTGGGTAAGACGCTCTGGTGACGAGCCGATCATCGACACAACCGTCACTGTGGTCACGTTCACCAGCAGACCCCAGAACGCCGAATGCACGGTGAAGGGCCAGCCGCCCCAGGCCGTTATGTTGAGGGCCTCAACACCGAAGGGCTCAGTTGCGAATGCCGCGATGATGCCGAACACCAGGCCGGCTGCCACTGCACGTCCGGTCAACCGCGGGACCCAGCACACGCCGATCACTGTTGGCCACATCTGGACCCCGATGGCTAAAGCAAGGTGGGTTAGATTGATCTGCGCACTCTCCTGCACCCAGGCCAACGCCAATGCCGCCGCCGTCAGGGCAAGTGTCACCGCAGCGGCTTGAAGTCTGGACGCGGTGAGGTTGTCTGTGCGGGCAAAGCCGGCGCGGGCGAGCAGGGTGGTCGTGCCGGACAATAGGGCGGCCGACGTGGCGTTGAGGGCAGCGATAGCGGCAACAGTCAGCAGTGCAAACAGCCAGGGCAGAGTGTCGCCCAGCAAGTGGATCAGGACCGGTACCAACTCGGCTTCCTGGCCTTCGGTTTCCATGAGATCCATGCCGCCGAGATTGGCGCCCATGATGTTGTAGACGAACTCTCCACGTTCATCAGACATGGCCAGGTTGCCGCCCAGCAGATGGCCACCCAATCCTTGGACCACGCTAAACACCAAAAGGACAAACCCGAGGACAACTGCTGATGTCCAGATCATGCGTGGCTGGACGGAGGTCATCCCTTTGACGCACAGGGCCCATGTGGCAATCACGGGCGAGACCATAATTCCGGTGAATGCGAGCATGGTGGTGGCCAGCATGGTGCCGGTCCAGGGCGATCCGACGGCCTCGCGGGCTGATGTTTCGAACTGGATCAAGCCGGGCAGAGCGAGATAGTGGCTGAGATTGGTGGCGGTGCGGTTGGTGTCGATCTCCCCTAACGCGGCAACGCCCTCGCTCAGTTTTGCGAACCCGCCGATATAGTAAAGTGCGACGCAACCGATCGCGATGATGCCGGCCAGCATCAGAACAAACTGGACCGTTGCACAAGCGAGGGTGGCTCTGACACCGCCCCAGGCCACGTAGAGTGTAACGAGGCCGGCTATGACAAGCATTGCCGCTGATCGGGAAACGGTATCGTCGCTCAGAAGATTGATGAGAGTGCCCGCTGAGCTGAACTGCCACGCAAGCAGGGGCAGGGCAAAACCCAACCCAGCCAAGATCACAAGGTTGCGCACCTGCGTGCTCTGGAAATACTCTTCGAGGAGATTGGCCAAACTGGCTTTCTCTGAACGTTGTCCCAAGCTGGCCAGTCGGCCGAAGACAAAGAACCCGCAAGCCGGCAGCAGAACCGCAGCTGCAAAGAGGCTGGCGGCCGGAAGGCCGTCCCGGTAGATCAGGCCGGGATGGGCAAGCAACACCCAAGCGCCCAACGTGCAGGCGGTGAATGCACAGGCGCCGCGCAAGGGCGCAGATGTGCGATCGGTCACGAAGAAGCTGCCCGTGCGCTTGCTGGCGCGTGCGCCCAGATATCCAGCGACCAGACAGAACACCACATAAGCCAGCAGACAGGCAGCTAGCCAAATAATCTTTTCTGCCATGTCCGCCATGGAGGGCTCCGTTGAACGGTGATGAGGTGCCAGGTGCACTATAGAGCGTGCGCCTGATTCCACCTCAAATCAGCGACAAGGATCATGCACGTGCAATTGCTGCAACGTGCATGGGCGGACGTCGCATCGTCCAGGGCAAAGCCTCTTCCAGACCTGCGGCAAGACCGAGGAGAATATGATCCTGTGACGGGCCGGCGGCAAGCTGAATGCCAATCGGGAGACCGGTTGAGTGCATGGCCAGCGGTAAGGAAATGGCCGGCCCGCCCGTGACGTTAAACGGGAAGCTATATTGCACCGGCTTATCCCCGTGTACGATGTAGTCCACCGGATCCCAGCCTGGCTCGCTCAGACCGTACGGGCCGTGAGGCGGGGAGGGGATTGCACAGGATGGGCTGACCAGAACGTCATGCTCGGCGAAGAAAGCGCCAAGCGTGCGGCGTGCCTGGTTGAGCCAGTCCAGGGACGTTAAGAACTGGTAGGGGTCCATGCGGCGGGAAAGATTGTAGATCTCCAGAACCACCGGTTCCAAAGTGTCCGGACCGATGGTGCGTCCGGTTTTTGCCGCGTACCCTTCCAGCCGCTGATGGAAACCAAAGAACCAGAAATGGGCCATGGCGCGGGAGGCCTCGTCATGATCGAACGGAAGCTTGGCTTCTTCCACGTTGTGGCCAGCCTCCTGCAGGTGCAGCGCCACCGCCTCGGTGGCGGCCGCGATTTCCGGGTCTACAGGATGATTGGCCAAGGGTTCAGCAGTCCAGGCAATCTTCAGCGGGGTTTGCCGATTGGTGAGGGCTTGCGCATAGGAGGCGTCGGGACGCCGGACGATGAACGGGTCGCCCGGCTGCGGCACGGCCAGGCAATCCAACATGGCAGCAGTGTCGCGCACGGTCTTAGATTGGACGAAGCTCATGGCAAGGCCGAAGCCCGCTTCATCGAGCACAGGGCCCGCCGAAATGAGGCCGCGGGAGGGTTTGAGACCAACGCCGCCGCACCAACAGGCGGGAATGCGGATAGAGCCCGCAATGTCCGAGCCATGGGCCAGCGGCACCAGTCCTGCAGCAACGGCGGCCGCCGCCCCGCCGCTGGAACCACCGGCTGAATGGCCCAGCCGCCAGGGTGTTGAGGTGTTGCCGTAGAGCGCGTTCTCCGCTGAACCGGCGATGGAGTATTCCGGCGTGTTCGAGCGGCCTATAATGTTGAGCCCAGCTGCTCTGAGCAGCTTCCCAAAATTCGTGTCGAACTCCGCCACCATGCCTTCGCATAGCCTTGAGCCATACTCGATCTTGCGCCCTTTTTCGTGCCCGCCCACATCCTTGATCAGGAACGGCACGCCGCGGAACGGGCCGCTGCCTAAGCGTTGCTCGTCAAGGTCGGCGATGCGGTCGCTGTAAACCTCCACAACCGCCTTCAGATCTGGGTCGACTGCAGCAATGGCTTCAGCGGCCAGGTGTGCAAGTTCGCGGGGAGTGACGTCTCCTGCGGCCACGAGGCCGGCTAAGCCCAGCCCATCATAGTTGGCGTATTCATCAAGTCTCATGAGTGCTCATCTCTGGTCTCTGCCAGTGGCCTGCATTTGCCTTAGCGCGATTATGTCTGAAAACCAGCCGGAAACAATGCGCGGGCGACTGGCATGTTTTGATTTGAGCCGGCTGGTGAGCACGAAGGCGACCCTTGCGCACTTGGCTGGCAGGCATTATGCCGACCACAGCCTCCGTGCAAATGCCAAACC
>JBCDIP010000067.1:0-10033 GCA_038748855.1 Pseudomonadota bacterium | reverse complement strand
TATCGTCGCGCGGATCGTAGCTGTAGGCCAGCAAATCCTTGGCCTTGGCATACCCCGCAGCCATAACCTGTGCGTCATAGTAAGGTCGGGCGTGGCCCATCAGAAACTGTGGTGGGGTATCGAAACCATCCACCAACAGGCCGACCTCTTCATTGATGGAATGGCTGAACGGACCGCGGCTGCATGACATCCCCTTCGCCCTCAGCCAGTCTTCCGCCGCTCCGAAAAGTGCTGCGAAGACCGCCGCGTCATCCTCAGCCTCGATAAACCCGAACTGTCCCGCACCGTCCTTATGGTGTTCTTGGTGAAGCTCACAAACCTGAGCGGAAATGCGGCCGACGCACTGACCTGCGCGCCAGGCCGTGAAGAGCTGCACCTCGGCGTGCTGATAATAGGGATTGTTCTTAGGGCTCAGATGGTCTTGGCGCTCCAGATAGAGCGGGGGCACCCAGTGCCGATCCTCAGCGTAGAGCCGGAACGGGAGCGATAGGAAGACCTCAAGACCGGCCTTATCAGCGACCGGTTTGACGTCAATGTTGTTAGAGCTGACCGTCATGCCTGCTGCGCATCACGCCGCATGCGCTGACTTATTGCGACCGGATTTGCGTGGCCGCTTTGGCTTTGGCGGCGTCGCCAGGCGTACCTGTCCGGCCTCCACCGTGTAGAGCCGGTCCGCAATGGCGGTCCATGCGGGGCGGTGGGTGACCGTAACGATGGTGTAGTCGCCCGTTAGGCCCTTGATATTATCGACAATCTCGCGCTCCGTCTCAGGATCGAGCGCACTGGTCACTTCATCCAAGATGAGCAATTTAGGATCGGTTACCAACGCCCTGGCCAGGGCAATCCTCTGACGCTGGCCGCCGGACAATTTGGTGCCCATCTCGCCGGCAATGGTTTCTACCCCATCGGGCAGCTTGACAATGAACTCAGACGCCCCGGCCCGCTCAAGAGCCTTGTCGACCGCCTCCGCGCTCACCGTGTCATCGCCCAGAGTGATGTTCTCGCGGATTGTCCCATGAAACAGGCTGAGTTCCTGAGGCACATAACCGATCATCCGGCGCCAGGCCTTCAGGTCGATATCGGTCAGGCCCACATCATCAAGCGTGATGCTGCCTTCATCCGGGCGGTGGAGCCCAATCAACAGGTCGATCAGCGTGGTCTTCCCGGCGCCGGACCCGCCGCGCAGAACGGTGATCTTATTGGCCGGAATCTCAAGCTCGATGTCCCGAACGACGGGCGTGTCTTCATGGGCAAAACTGACCTTGTGAAACTTAGCCGCCGTGCTCAGCGTTGGTGTTTGTGTGCCGGGATTGGATTCGGCGGCCTCAGCCGTGGACTCCAACACCTCCTCAAGTCTCCAGAACGCGCTTTCCAGCTGTGCAGCTTCCTGCAGCGTGGCCTGAAGTTTGGAGATGACCGCCGTCACCTGGAAGAACACAATGCCCGCAACAACAAGCTCTGAAAGGGGCGTATTGAACTGCTTGGTGGCGACGTAGACCGATACGCCAATACATAAAGCCACCAGCGCTTCATGGCCGTAGCTGCGTCCGTGGGTGGCCAGAGACTGGCGCACCAGGGCTTTGCGCAATACCCTGATCTTGCGGCTGAACAGCTCGATAAAGGGCGCTTGGCGCTCCATGGATTTCAGCGGCTTGATGTTGTTCATAGTGTCCGAAACATAGGTCACCAGATCGGACGTGCTGTCGGTTTGCTTGTAGCCGGCTTTGCGGGAAATCTTGACCAGCCAACCTAGCGAGAACACCAGAACACAGCCCACGATTGCCCCGATCACGGCCAGTTCCCGCGAAATCAACAGGGCGGCGATCACATAGAATATGGCTTGAACAAAGTAGGCAACAAAGCGTGCGGAGCGCTGGTAGGCATTGCCCGCGCGGGTGGCATCGTTGGACAATGCGTTGGCAATGCGGCCAACGCGCTGATCTGCGAAATAGCTCCAGCGCGCGTTCAGAAGCTGGCGCACTAGATTGGCGCGCATCACCGACACCACCTTGGCAATGGAAAAGGCCACATAAGCATAGGCGCCGAACGACAAGATCGACTTGATCACCATGGCCACAACGACCAGCCCCACCATGGCCTCAAAGGTGTTTGGCAGGCCCAGTGTGCGCATAAGCCAGGCGATCAGCTCAGCCATCTGAGAGCCGCTTTGGCTCTCTGCACCTCCGAGATAACCGATCAGCGGCACCAAAGCGCCGATGGACACCATCTCAAACAGGCCGGCGGCCACCATACAGGTCAGCACAAGCAGGGGCTTGGTGCGCGCGGCGCCGAAAAATATGCGAAAAATGGACTTCATTACACTCTTGGTTGTTCGCCTTCGCGTTCACCCGAATCAAGGGCGGGTTATCAGCTATCTTTACCAGGGCTTCAACACCTGATGCGATACTGGGGAAATGGGACGCACCCTCTATCGTATAGTATCACGCCTTCTGCTTCACCCCTGGTTCCGTCTGACAAGGGGGTTAACCCTTGGCGTCCGCGTTCTGGTGTGTAACCAGAAGGGCGAGGTTCTGCTTGTGCGCCATACCTATTCTCCCGGCTGGTTATTGCCCGGGGGTGGTGTGGAGCGCGGCGAAATCACCCATGAAGCAGCCGCACGTGAGTTGCTGGAAGAAACCGGCGTGGCCTTGGAAAGTCCCTTGAGGCTGGCCGGTATATACAACAATGACGCTATCTTCTATGGCGACTATGTGCTGCTCTACCTGGGCGAAACCTCAAAACCGGCCGCTCAGAAAGGCAGTCTTGAGATTGCCGAAGCCCGGTTCTTTGAGCCCACCCAGTTGCCAAAGGACATCACCAAAGGCACCGCACGGCGGATACGCGAGGTCTTAGATGGTGAAACCGCCGTTGAAACGTGGTGAGCCCCCTATCCGCGCCCGTGGGGCGCTGAGAAATCAAGCTCAGGGCCGGCCGGCACAATTGCCGTAGGGTTCACCATGGTGTGGCTGGCATAGTAGTGCTCTTTGGTCTGGGGCATGTGCACCGTCTCTGCAATGCCGGGCCACTGATAAAGCTCACGTGTGTAGCCCCAGAGGTTGGGGTACTCGCGAAGGCAACGGATGTTGCATTTGAAGTGCCCCACATAGACCGGATCAAACCGCAAAAGCGTTGGAAACAGACGCCAGTCCGCCTCGCTCACCCGGTCTCCGCATAAATAGCGGTTTTCAGCGAGGATCTGCTCCAGCCAGTCCAAGGTCTCAAACAGCGGAACAACGGCTTCATCATAAGCAGCTTGAGAGGTGGCAAATCCGCACTTGTAGACCCCGTTATTGAGGGTGTTGAAGACGCGCTCGTTGATCTCATCAATCCCCCCGCGCAGTTCGGCGGGATAGTAATCGTCCTGATTGCCGGTGAGCGCGTTGAACGCGGAATTGAACATGCGGATGATTTCAGAGGATTCGTTGGAGCAGATCGTCGCTTTTTGCTTGTCCCAAAGCACAGGTACCGTCACCCGTCCGGTGAAGGACGCATCGGCTGCCGTGTAAACCTCATGCAGCCTCTGGGCACCGTTCACGGTGTCAGGGATGCACTCATCGCCGCCATTGAACTCCCAGCCTTGGTTAAGCATCAACGGGCCGACGATGGAGAGATCGATATGGTCTTCAAGGCCTTTAAGCTTGCGGAAAATCAGGGCCCGATGCGCCCAGGGGCAGGCCCAGGCCACATAGAGGTGATAGCGGCCGCTTTCGGCTGCAAAACCGCCCTCACCCCCCGGACCGGGGGCGCCGTCTTCGGTGACCCAATTGCGAAAGGTGGACTCCACCCGCTTGAACCGGCCACCGGTGGTTTTGGTGTCATAGCCCTTGTCGTGCCAGATGCCGTCAATCAGCAAACCCATGTTCACTCCTCTTAACCCTTCATCGACCCCATAGACGCCGCAACACCAGCCGTGCTATGGGGCTCTTCTTTCTGTGATAAGTCACACGGCGCACGCAAATACAATGGCAAAACCGCGGATCCTTTTTCAGCGACGACGACCGGACGCTTCCGGGCGTGTTCTCACGTCCAGCTGAACCGCTCCGCGCCTTCGTGCCGCCGTCCAACCTGTTGTCATCAGCAATGCCGGTCACTGAGGCGGAGCTCCCCTGCTCCTCTGATACAGACCATTTGCCATGAACAGCTCCTTTTTTGATATCCGGCCTGAGACGCCGGAAGATGCCCCTCTGATCACCGCCATTCTGGACGAAGCGTTTGGCCTCGCCCGCATGACCAAAACTTCCTACCGTTTGCGCGAAGGCTCCAAGCAGGCGCCGGATCTGGCTTTTGTGGCCGAGTTGGACAGTCGCCTGGTGGGCACTATTCAGTTCTGGCCGGTGGTCATTGGAGCGGGCAAGGATGCGCTGCTTCTGGGTCCGCTGGCGATTTTACCGGCCATGCAGGGCTTTGGCGCAGGCCTGAGGCTGATTGAGCACGGGCTCGCCGCAGCCGCCCGTGCGGGCCACAGTCTGGTGGTTCTGGTGGGCGATGCGCCCTACTATGCCAGGGCCGGCTTTCGCAAGCTTGAAGGCGACGTTCTGATGCCTGGACCCTTCGATCCTGACCGGCTTTTGTGCCATGAGCTCACGCCCGGTGCAGCCGACGGCGCGGAGGGGATGATCCTAGCCCCCCACAGAACGAGAGGGATTTGAGTGGAACGGCGCAGCCGGATTGACGCCATTGGGGCGACCCTCCTCGTCTCGTCCGCCCTGTTGCTTGGGCTCAATCAGGTGCTGATCAAGATGGTCAATGCCGGCTTGCAACCGGTCTTTCAGGTGGGTCTGAGATCAGCTTGCGCGATCATCCCCGTGGTGGGGTTTGCGCTCATCGCCAGGCGCAAGCTGTCCGTGACAGATGGCAGCTTCTGGCCCGGCGTTATCTGCGGTTTGTTGTTTGCCGCGGAATTTATCTTGCTGTTTCAAGCTCTTGAGTTCACCACCGTCGCCCGGGCTTCGATCATGTTCTACACCATGCCGTTCTGGCTGGCCGTGGCGGCGCATTACCTGATCCCCGGCGAGCGCCTCAGCCGTTACAAGGTGTTTGGCCTGCTGCTCGCCATCTGCGGCATTGTTCTGGCGTTCTATGACCCTTCAGAAAGCGCCGGGGAGAAGGCGCTCCTGGGCGATCTCATGTGCCTGGCCGGGGCCTTCTTGTGGGGCGGTATCCCGCTTATGGTGCGGACCACACGGCTGGCGAAATCAACACCGGAGATGCAGCTGGTCTATATGGTGGGCGTGTCCGCAATTGTGGTTCTGCCCATGTCACCTTTGTTCGGCGATCTGATCCGGGACCTCACGCCCACGCTTATTGCCATCTTCGCCGTCCAGGTTCTGTTTGTGGTCTCCACGGCCTTTCTCACCTGGTTCTGGCTGCTGAAGATCTATCCCGCGGCGAAAGTGGCGTCCTACTCGTTCCTATCGCCCCTGTTCGGGGTCTTCTTCGGCTGGCTGATCCTCGGCGAACATATCACCATCTGGATCCTGCTGGCGCTGGCGATGGTGAGCGTCGGGATCGTCTTTGTGAACAAGGGAGCCGATTAGGGGCAAGGGTTCGGCCAGCGGGCGTGCACCTCGTTGACCGCCTGTTCAATCTCATCTCCCCAGTCCATCGAAAGGGCAGACAACGCCACATCGAGCTGGGCATCATTGGAGACACCGAAGATCGCCGTGGTGGTCCAGGGGCGCGAGGTGACAAAGCGCAAGGCCATGGCGCTGGGGTCCACTCCGAACTTGGCCGCCACCGCACAATAGGCCGCAATCGCGTCATCTGTGGACGGTGTCGAGTAGCGGCCCAGCCGGTCGCCCCACCTGGCTTTTCGCGAACCCTCTGGCAGGCCGCCATTGAGGTACTTTCCGCTCAAATAGCCTTGTGCCAGCGGGGAGTAGGACAAGAGGCCCACATCCTCCTGAAGGGCGATCTCTGCCAGTCCATACTCCCAGGTGCGATTGAGGAGATTGTAGGCGTTCTGGTTGCCGTGAATGCGCGGCAGGCCCAGCTGATCGCTTGCCGCCAGATAGCGCATGATGCCCCAGGGGCTTTCATTGGAGACCCCGATGGCGCGGATTTTCCCGGCATCCACGAGCTTCTGAAGGGCGCCTAAGGTGTCCTCGATCGGGATGTGGTCCGGCCCGTAGTGTACGTAGCCGCGCAGATCCTCGCCAAACAGCTGAATTTTGCGGTCGGGCCAGTGGACCTGGTAGAAATCGATCACATCCACATTTAGCCTCCCCAGCGAGGCATCGATTGCCTCGGCGATGTTGGCTTCGTCCAGCACCGGCAGCTCGCCGCTTTTGCGGATATAAGGCAGCAGCGAGGAGCGGCCCGCGACTTTGCTCGCAATCACCACCTGATCGCGCAGCCCGCGCGCGTTGATCCATTCGCCCAAGATGCGCTCGCTCAAGCCCTGCGCCTCCGGACCAGGCGGGACCGAATACATCTCAGCGGTATCATAGGTGGTGATCCCGGCCTCAAAGGCGCGGTCGAGCTGGTGGAAGGACTCTTCCTTTGTCAGCTGGGTGCCAAATGTCATGCACCCCAGACAAAGTTCCGACACGGCAATGCCGCTTCTTCCCAGCTGACGCTGTTCCATGGGGGTCTTCCCTTCTTGATGGCAAGCTTCGTAAGGCGTCCGGAAGCGGATCTGAAGCAGGTGGACTCTATGGGGGCCAGCCCATAGCATGAGAGTGGCGCACACCGCAAACTCACGGAAATTTTGATCGCATGTCATCCGTGAACGGCTTATCTCTCGGCTCAAACAGACCTAATTGGAGAAGTTACATGCGCATGAACAGACGCACTCTCTTGTTTTCCAGCGCTACACTCCTGGGCAGCGCCGCGCTTTTGGGCACGGCTGCATTCGACCCGGTGGAAGCGAAAAAACCTGCAATTTACACGGGCCTTGTGGCCGGCACCGCCGTTGGCGGCTATGACCCGGTGGCCTATTTCAAACAAGGCAAGCCCGTGCGCGGGTCTTCCAAGTACTCCCTGAAGCACAATGGTGTCACTTGGCGGTTTTCCTCCGCAGCCAACCGGGATGCGTTTAAAGCTTCGCCCGGGCGGTATTCACCGGCCTATGGCGGCTATTGCGCCTGGGCGGTTTCGCAAGGCTATACGGCGAAAGGCGACCCGCGCGCCTGGAAGATTGTCGGCGGCCGGCTGTACCTCAACTATAACCGTTCGGTGCAGAAGCGCTGGGAGGGCAATCAGGCTGCCAATATCCGTGCCGGCAACCGCAACTGGCCCAAGGTTCTGAACTAAACCGGCGCGCACTTGCCGCTTCCCGTTTTGCCTCTTTCGGGGTAGGAAGGGAGCGTCATGACCGTGCAATTGGCAAAATCGCTGTTAGGGCTCGGCCTCTTCTTGGGCGTGTGGTCCAGCGCTGCTGCGCATGACCCTTCCGTGCAAGAGGCCTTGCTGGCCAATAAGGCCTGCGTGAAGTGTAAGCTCGCCGGGGTTTCCCTCAGCGGAGCCAAGCTGTCTGGCGTGGACCTGTCAGGCGCCGACTTGCGCGGCGCCGACTTCTCAAAGGCTGACCTCTCCGGCGCAAATCTTGCTGAGGCGGATATGGCCGGGGCGGACGTGAGCGATGCCAAATTCGACGGCGCAAATCTGCACGACACCGATTTGTCTGGAATTGACGCGGTGAAAGCCAGCTTCGTGGGCGCAGATCTGTCCAAGGCAGATCTGGCGGGAGCCGATCTCAGCTTCGCCAATCTCTCCAAGTCAAACCTGGAAGATGCCATCATGGATGCGGTGGATATTGAAGGCACACGGTTCGACAATGCGAAAGGCTATGTGCCCTATTAGGCCATGGCTCCTCGGGCTTCAGCAAACCGGAATGATCGGGGTGAAGAGATGAGCACCTTCAAGGTTCTGGCCACCAATCATACAAGCTTCACGGTGTCCAACCTTGATCGCACTCTTGCCTTCTTCCGGGACGGCTTGGGATTTGAGGTTACCTCCCGGGCGCCAAGAGATCCGAAAAAGATCCAGGCGATCACTGGTGTCGCCGGCGCTGATCTGGAAATCGCTTTTGTGCGCGGTCCCGGTCACAGCCTGGAATTGATCGAGTATCTGAAACCAGATGACAAGGGTCAGGTGGTGTCGCGCCCCTGCGATACCGGTTTTGCGCATGTTGCCTACGACGTGGACAATATCGATGCCGCTATTGAAACCGCTGAACGGTTTGACGTGAAGCCGGTCGGCCAGGTGGCCGTTATCGACAAAGGCCCCAACGCAGGCGGCCGCGTGTGTTATCTGCGCGATCCGGACGGTATTACGATCGAGTTTATCGAAAAGCCGCAAACCTGAGCGACACCCGCGCGCGCCCTAATCTTGCAAAAACGGATTGGTCTGGCGCTCGTGGCCGATGTTTGAGCCAGGGCCATGGCCGCACAGGAAGCCAACATCATCTCCCAGCGGGAAGAGCTTGGTCCTAATGGAGCTGATCAAGTCCTCATGATTGCCCCGCGGCAGATCCGTCCGGCCCACTGAGCCGGCGAACAGCACATCGCCCACGATGGCAAACCGGGCCTTCTTGTTGAAGAACACAACCGAGCCCGGGCTGTGGCCGGGACAATGGAAAATCTCCCAGTCTGCGCCCGCCATGGAGAGGGTCTCGCCCTCGTTCAGCCACTGGTCCGGCACCACGTTCTGTGCGCCTGCGATACCGTAAGAGGCCCCTGTGGCCTCCAGGCTCTCCAGGAGAAACAAATCATCCTCGTGAGGGCCGATAATGTCGACCCCGAGCGCGGCCTTCAGCTCCTTGGCTCCGCCCGCATGGTCAATATGGCCGTGGGTCAAGACAATCTGGGTGACCTTCACCTCGCTCTGCTTGATGGCCTCCAGGATGCGGTCCACATCGCCGCCAGGGTCGATCACAGCGCCTTCCATGGTCTCGGTGCTCCAGAGAAGCGTGCAATTCTGCTGGAACCCGGTCACCGGGATAATGGCGGCCTGCAAAGCAGGTTTCTGGTCATTGTCACTCATTGGGAGATCAGATCTTTCTGGCCGTTTGAGGGGAAGGATGCGCATTGCCTAACCACCGGACTACCAAAACACAAGCTGAACGTGAAATCACCCGTGCGCAATGCCTTGTGATTGGGTTAAGAAAAGGGTCAAAGCAAGCCACACAGCAGAAAGAGGCGCCGAATGTCCACAAACCGCACGGCCCGCCTGGCCGCCCGGCCTCACGGCATGGTCACCCAAGATATCTTCGCGTTCGCCGATGAGCCCGTACTGGAGCCGGGCGAAGGCGAGTTTCTCGTCAAGCTTGAGATGTACTCCATCGACCCGGCCATGCGTGGCTGGATCAATGAAGGCCATTCCTATGTTCCGCCCGTCGGCATCGGCGAGGTGATGCGGGCCATTGCCGGCGGCATTGTGGTGAAGTCCAATCATCCAGGCTTTGCCGAAGGAGACGCGGTGACCGGGCTCATGGGCATCCAGACCTATGCGGTCTCCGACGGCCAGGGCATCAGCAAGGTGGACCTGGAGGCCGCCAGCATGGACCAATGGCTGGGCGGGCTCGGCATGCCTGGCCTCACCGCCTATTTCGGCCTTCTGGAAGTGGGCCAGCCGAAGGAAGGCGACACGGTTGTGGTCTCGGCGGCCTCCGGAGCAGTGGGCTCCATTGTGGGCCAGATCGCCGAGCTGAAAGGCTGCCGGGCTGTCGGCATCGCCGGCGGCCCTGAGAAGTGCGCCTATGTGACCGATGAGCTGGGGTTTGATGCGTGCGTTGATTACAAGCAGGACGGTCTCTTCAAAGCGCTTAGAGCCGCCTGCCCGGACGGGATCGATGTCTACTTTGAAAATGTGGGCGGGGAGATTGGCGATATGGTTCTGGGTCAGATGAACCTGTTTGGCCGGGTCGCGGTGTGCGGCCTGATCTCAGGCTACAACGCGACCGAGGCACCGCCCGGGCCGAAGAACTTCCGATGAGACAAAGGCACGCTTGCTGGGTTTCAACGTCACCGATATCGCTGCGCAGTTGGAGACCAGCCTTGTTGGCAGCGAAGGTGGCAGTCTTGTTGAAGGC
>JBCDIP010000066.1:0-10037 GCA_038748855.1 Pseudomonadota bacterium | reverse complement strand
TCGGCCAGTTCGGCGGCGACACTTACACCTTCAGCGGAGCCGGATTGGGCGCGGACTATGTGGCAGAAGCCGGAGAGCCGGACAGACGGAACCCGGTGGATCGCGGACCAAATGATCTGCACGACACTCTCGATTTCACCGGCTTCGCGGACACCGTGGCAATTGATATCAAGAAGACGACGCAGCAGACAGTGAACAGGAACTACACGGGCGATATCAATCTGCTTTTGAAACTTCAGTACGTCGATGCCATCGAACACGTGATCGGATCGCAGTTCAAGGACAACATCAAAGGCAACACGCGTAACAACATTCTGTTTGGTCGCGATGGCGACGACATCATCGATGGAAAAGAGGGAGACAATCTTCTGCACGGTGGGGATGGTGATGACCGGCTTACCTCTATCCGGGGCGCAACGTTGATCATCGGTGGCGATGGAAAGGACACCATCCAAGGGGGCACAACAACAAGCGTAATTTTAGGCGGCGAAGACGATGACAACATCATCGCCACGCGGCCTGGCAATCAACTGCTCGACGGGGAGGGTGGTAACGACAAGTTGCGGGCCACTACTGGCGATGACATCCTGTTTGGCGGGGAAGGCGACGATAACCTGACTGCCACATCCGGTTTGGACAAACTTGAAGGCGGTGCTGGCACCGACAGGCTGAGGAGCTCCAGGACGGCTGTATTGGTGGAACAAGATGAGGCCCCAGGTCAAATTGGGCTGCTGAGTTTCTTCCAGGCGTTTGCCCTGCAATTCAGCTTGGACGGCTTTTTCTTCACCGATCCCACAGGCGGTAATCCCGCACTGAACGATCGTCCGGCGCGCGATTGGATTGAACCCTACATCTCGTCGCTGCCCGGCTCCGCACCACCACTGTTGGCACAGAACTATCCGGACCCAAGTGTGGTTACTCTTGAGCCAGCACCGGATGCGGTTGCCGTTGAGGCACTGAAGAGGGCTGCGGTGGACCAACTGGAAGCAGCAGGTTTGGTGGATCCCAATCGCGCTGTGGAGTTGGCGGAAGTGAAGATCACGGTTGATGATTTGCCCGGAGCGATGCTCGGCGCCTTTTCGGTCGATACAGTGATCGTGGACGTTGACGCTGCCGGTCATGGCTGGTTTGTGGACACGACACCGCAAGACAATGAGGAGTTCGTGCCATCGCCGGACGGTGGATGGGTGGCAAGGGCGGATGGACCGGCTGCGGGCCGCATGGACCTGCTGACCACAATCCTGCATGAATTGGGTCACGCGATCCATTTGCCTCACGCAGCGCACGATGCAGCCGACTTCATGTCAACCACGCTTGAAGCCGGCGCCCGGTTCTTGCCTGCCGCCGAGCTGCACCCTCTGGCCAGCTCCGTTGCTTCAAGCACTAAGTCCTTCGCTCAGGTTGATGAGGTGACTACGCAAGTGTTCCTGGATGATTTGGGTGTGTTTGCCTCTAGAAGCGACGCCCAGCAGGCTGAGGGCCGCGCTCTGGAAGCCGATGAGGTGGAAGACGACATCGTGTTCCTGGACGGACAGCTCAACGCGCTGGTGACAACGGAGGAAGAGCAAGCGTCCAACAATGAACCGGCGACAACGGAGGTGTGGGACCTGGAAGCAGATGACGATGAACTGAATCTCGTACGCAGTGAGACACGAGGCTACTCGGTTGATTGGGACTCAAAATTCTCAAGGTTCCTTCTGAAGTAAGCGTTCTGTGACCATGCATGGGGCTTGTCAGCGGCCTTAACGTGCCTATCTAAGAGGAAGCTGACCTTTGGGACGCGGGCATGTCCTGGGGGTGGGGCTCTTTTGTCCAAAAGGTGTTTAAGAACGGGCGTATGACTGCTGGGCTCGTTAATCTGCTCGCAGCGTCACTTCGGAGGTGAACCATGCAAATTGGGGCATACCTAAACTCAATCGAGCAAAGGGTGGTGAGTTGCCAGCTCGGCGACAGCGCCCAAGAGGTGGCCAAGCGGCTCACCGACGCCGACATCGGCGCCATGCCGGTGGTCTGTCATGAGGGCAAGATCGTGGGCATGATTTCAGAACGTGACCTCACCAACCGCCTGTCTACGATGGGCTCAGACGTCATCACGTTGAAAGTGGACGACATGCTGTCCAAATCCGTGACGTTTATGGGGCCCAGCGCGACCTTGTCAGATGCCTTCAACACCATGCGCAATCGCAAGTTCCGCCACATTCCTATCCTTGATGCGGGCGAGATCATCGGGGTCATCTCTATCCGCGATGTGCTCGAAGAGTTCGCTCTAGAAGTCGGTGCGCTGGAGGACGTGAGTGAAGAGTTGCAAATTGACGAGTGATGTGGCTCTAGTCGCGCCGATTTAGAGCAATAAGGCGCGAACCCGAATGAGTTCAGACATCCCCTCCCATATGACCGCGGTCCATCTGATTGGCCACGGCGGCATTGAAGCGATGGACTACCGCACCGATGTGCCAGTGCCCAAAGTAGGCGCCGGTGAAGTGCTCATCAAAGTGGCCGCAGCCGGGGTCAACAATACCGACATCAACACCCGCATCGGCTGGTACTCCAAGAAGGTCTCCGAAGCCACGAATGAAGGCGGCGCTGAGGGCTTTGACGAAGTGGACGATGCGGACGCCTCGTGGTCGGGCGTGCCCATGAGCTTTCCAAGAATTCAAGGGGCTGACTGCTGCGGAACCATCGTCGCGGTGGGCGAGGGGGTCGACGGGGGCCGCATTGGCGAGCGCGTGATCGTGCGCAACATGCTGCGCTCATATGTGGATTACCGCCCTTATGAGTGCTGGACCTTCGGCTCCGAATGCGACGGCGGCTTCGCCCAATATGCCAAGGCGCCCGCCCGCGAAACCCACAAAGTGGACTGCGACTGGAGCGATGCGGAGTTGGCCTCCATCCCGTGCGCTTATTCAACTGCTGAGAACATGCTGCACCGGGCAGGCCTCGGCGCAGAAAGGGTTCTGATCACCGGTGCATCAGGCGGCGTCGGGTCGGCCGCCGTTCAACTGGCTAAGCGGCGCGGCGCCCATGTGATTGCTGTGGCCAGTGCCTCTAAGGCCGATGATGTGCGTGCGGCCGGCGCAGATGACGTGGTCGACCGGAACGCCGATTTGGTTGCCGCCGTGGGCGCAAACAGCGTCGACGTGGTGGTTGACCTGGTGGCGGGTGATGGTTGGCCGCCACTGCTGGAGGCCTTGAAGCTGGGCGGGCGTTACGCCACCGCGGGCGCCATCGCCGGCCCCTTGGTGGAGCTTGATGTGCGCACCCTCTACCTGAAGGATCTGACCTTCTACGGCTGCACTTTCCAAGAGGACGTGGTGTTTGAAAACCTCGTCTCCTACATTGAGCGCGGAGAGATCCGCCCCTTGGTGTCAAAGACCTTCCCCTTGAGCGAGATCGCTGCGGCACAGGAGGAATTTCTGGCCAAAACCTTCACCGGCAAGCTGGTACTCATCCCGCCGGCCTGAAGGGGGGTCCGATGAACATCTCGCAGATTGACGTCTATCAGCTGGACTTGCCGTATGCACACGGCACATACCGCCTGTCGGGCGGGCGCGTTTATGAGAGCTTCGATGCCACCTTCGTGCGCGTGACCACCCATACCGGGCTCACCGGTTGGGGCGAATCCACACCCTTTGGCGGCTCTTACGTGGGCGCGCACGCCAAAGGCGTTCGGGCCGGGTTGGAGGAGCTGGCTCCGGCGGTTCTGGGGCTCGATCCCACCCGTCTTGACCGGGTCAACGATGTGATGGACGAGGTGTTGGTGGGGCAGTTGGCCGCAAAGACCCCCATCGACGTGGCCTGCTGGGACATTCTGGGCAAACAAACCCAGATGCCCGTGTGTGACCTCATGGGCGGGCGCATTAGGGGCGCCATCCCGGTCATCTCCTCCATCGGCGGCGATGAGCCTGAGGCTATGCGGAAAAACGTGGCACGCCACCGGGAGAGCGGGTTTCTGGGCCATTCCATCAAAATCGGGGCAAGCCAGGAGGCGGGCGGACCTGATCTTGATGCAGAGCGCATCAGGGCGTGTCTTGCGGACCGAACCGCTGAAGAGTGGTTTCTAGCCGATGCCAATGGAGGTTTGAGCGTAGAACATGCGTTGCGCATGTTGGAGCTGGTGGGCCCGGGCGCAGACTTCGTGCTGGAGGCACCATGCGCAACCTGGCGCGAAACGCTCTCCTTGCGCCGCCGCACAAACGTGCCCCTGCTTCTCGACGAGTTGATTGAGAGCGAAGCCGATCTGATCCACGCCATCAGTACCGATGCTTGCGATGGTGCAGGACTGAAAGTTTCTAAGCAGGGCGGCCTCACGCGGATGCGCCGGCAAAGAGAGATCTGCCGCGCCGCCGGCCTGGTGGTGAGTGTCCAGGACACCGTGGGCTCTGAAATATCCTTCGCCGCGCTGCTCCATTGCGCGCAGTCAACGCCAAGGCACATGCTGCGCTGCGCGCTGGACACGCGCGCCATGGTGGGGCGCTCTGTGGCTACACTTGAGGCGCCGATTGTCAGCGGCGGGGCGGTCGTTCCTGAGACGCCAGGGCTCGGTATCGAGCCGGATATGGCGGTTCTGGGCGAGCCCGTGGCCACCTACGCTTAGGGTTTTGCTTCATCAATTCGCCCAATTATGATGCCAGGGCTTTTGACGTTGATGTCAACTGACTTGTGGCAACATGATGGAAATCGGTCGGCGTGCGTTCAACCAGGGGCTCACCGGAGCGCTCGCAGCAGGACTGGTGGGCGGCGGCGCCCGCACGGCCCGTGCCTACACGGGCCCGAATGTAATCATCGTCCGCTTCGGCGGCGGGGTGCGGCGCTCAGAGACCATTGTGGGCAAGAAGAGCTACGCCCCTTACATGCTGAACGTGCTTGCCCAGCGCGGCACGCTCATCCCCAACATGACCATTGCGCAGCTGGACGGGGTAGACACCAGCCATGCCGAAGGCACGCTCAACATTTTGACCGGCCGCTACCGAGGCTATTCCAAGGTCGGCTCGCAGGGGCTTGCGCCTTTGTTGGAGCCCGGTGCACCCACCTTGTTTGAGTATGTCCGAAAGGCGTTCGACATTCCCGTCCACCAGGCCTTGCTGGTGAACGGCGAGGACCGTCCGCAGGAAGAGTATCTCACCTATGGCGGCCATGCGCACTACGGCGTTTCCTATCGCTCAGAGGTGATCGGCCTCTTCCGCTATAAGCTGCACAAGTTCCGCCGGATCTTGGAGGAAAACACCGCGAGCGAAGATGAACTGGCCGAGGCGGCTAAGCAGCTGGAAGAACTGAAGGCCCAGGATTATAGGGGCACTGCGGGCGAGAGCTCGCCCATTATGGAGCGGTTCTGGGATAGCTGGCGTGAACAGTACGGTGACACGGGGTTGAAGAACCCGCGCGGCGACAGGTTGCTCACCGAACTTGCCGTGAAGGCCATACGCGAGCTGAAGCCCCGCCTGATGATGATCAACTACCAGGACCCGGACTATGTCCACTGGGGCAATGCCAGCCACTACACCCGCGCCATCGGCATCATCGACCAGGGGCTCAAGCGCTTGGTGGACACGGTTGACCTGGACCCCGCTTACCGCGGACGCACCGTGTTTGCCGTGGTGCCCGATTGCGGGCGCGATGCCAACGGCTTGATGTCCGTTCCCTTCCAGCACCATTTCAACACCCGCTCATCTCATGAGATCTTCGGCCTGTTCTTTGGGCCCGGTATTGCCAAGGCCAAGGTGCTTGATAAGCAGGTGGATCAAACCTCTGTTGCGGCCACGATAGGGGCCATCATGGGCTTCAAGGCAAGCGGGGCTGAAGGCCGGGCCCTTTCAGAAATTCTGACATGACCCTGGCGGCGTCAGACGAGGCTGTACCACTGGAGCGCAACCGCGCCCGAGGCCTAAAAGCAAGGGCGAGCGGTCTCCTCAGCATTGTTATTGCAATCGCCCTTGCACTCACGCCTGTCACGGCCGTGTTGGTACTGGGCTGGTTCATGCGCATTATGCGCCGTGAGACAGCCGTTGCGCTCCTGCGCTATGGCGCGCCGGGCAAGAAGAGATCGGCTGCCCTTGAGGACCTTAAAGTGTCTGAGGAACTTGCCGGGATGCAGCGCTTTCCCGGCTGGTGGCAGGGGCTCATGGAGACCTTCCGCGCAGGCGTTAAAGCCACCGCCGCGCTTGCGATCGCGACCTTGCCGTTCGGAGCTTTGCTGTTGCTGGCGTGGTGGGCCGGGTGGGAGAATTCTTTCAACAAAGGCTATGAGCAGGCCTGGGTCGGGCCTTCGCTGGCGCTTGCGGGTGCGCTCCTGGCGGTGTTGGTTCTCATGCACCTGCCCATGGCGCTCGCGCACCATGCTGCTGAGCGCCGGGTCGGGGCGATTTGGGACATGCGCTTCATACGCCGGCTGATCGCCCGGGTGCGCTGGCGCTATCTGGTTTTCACGATCTTTATGGTGCTGGCCTCTGCGCCGGTTTACCTGGCGCAAATCGTGCCCACGTTCATTGAGGGCGTCTTCCCGCATCTGGCCACAGCAACCCCTGAGGAGATCAAGAGCTTTGCAGGGCGCTGGCATCTGTCTTTCACGGTGTACCTCGTGCTGGTGCTGCTGATCCTGAGGCGCTGGAGCGCGCGGCTTTATGCACGGGCTCTTCTGGCTGAGGGTGGGGAAGGGGGCGCCTTTGCCCGTTTGGTGCGCAGTGAATTGGGATTAGGAACTGCTGAGGCGCCAACATCCTTAAGACGCTGGCCCGGGCTGATCGCAAACCTGTTGTTGGCCTTGCTTTGGTTCAGCTTCATCGCCGCGCTCTTTGTGGCTCAGTTTGCCAACCATGCCTGGTGGAACTGGGTGAACAGCCCGATCGTTGGGCTGCCCTGGATATTCCGTCCCTAACTCAGCAAAGAGCGGGGCCTAATCGGTTGACCACGCAAGCCCTCGCGTGCAACCAATTGGCCCTTCAGGCGTCTTTTCATCTAAACAGTGCAGATTGAATGGGATTCCCGCTGATGGCGGCTTTCGGCTCTTACAGTGAATTTGGACCCTTAAAGGAAGCGGTGGTCGGCAGCGCTCAGAATCTTCATCTGCCGCCTTTCAGCAAGGATCTCTCACACTATAACGCTGAGCTGCGCGAGGCGCTCCTGCGCGATCCCGGAAAGCCGCTCGATGTGGAGGCAGCCTTTCCGGAGCTCTATGCGCGCACGGTCTCGCAGATTGAGAATGTGGCCGCCACCTATGAAGCGGCGGGCATAAAGGTGCATCGCCCCCGCGCCTACACGCCGGAAGAGCGTGAGCATCTGGGTGTGTTGCAGCAGGGCTGGTCGCAGCTTTATCCGGCCGACCCGGTGTTTGTGATCGGTAAGCACTACATGGAAATCTCCATCCGCCGCGCCTACCGGCGCAAGGAGGCCTTTCCGCTCCGCGAAATCGTGTTGCCTCTGGTGGAGGCCGACCCTGAAGCCCACTACGTGGCCATGCCGCAATCAGCGCCCTGGACACCATCGGGTGATGGCCCTGGACCGTTCCTGGAGGGCGGCGACTTGCTGATCCATGGCTCAGACGTGTTTGTGGGCATCGGAGAGCTCTGCTCCGACCAAGCGGGGGTTGAGTGGCTGCGACGATATCTTGGCCGTTGGGGCTACAAGATCCACCCGGTTGCCATCAAGGGCCCGATCCTTCATGCGCTGGGGATCATGTGTCTCCTGCGTGAAGGACTGTTGATGGCCCATCTGCCGGCCTTTGCGGATGGATTGCCGGAGCCGCTGAAAAACTGGGACGTGATCGAGATCACCGAAGACGAAATGAACGGCCACGCCACGGTCGGGGTCAGCTTGGATCCTGAGCGCTATATGATCGACCCGAGGTTTGATCGGATCATGGATCTGTTGGACAAGAACGGAGTGCAGCCGGTGCCTACGCCGTGCGATGCGATCGGCTATTGGGGCGGTGCGATCCGCTGCATCACCCTGCCTCTTTCGCGTGAGGCCGCTTAACAGGTTGAGAACAACATGCTGGACCCTAAGCTGAAAGATGACATTCTGGCTGCCGTGGAGGCGGGTTTTGCAGCGCAAACCGACTTCACCCGTGAGCTGGTCCGCTTTCCATCCCTGCGTGGCCAGGAGCACACCATCCAGGACTTTGTGTTCGACAGCCTGAAAGAGCGGGGCTACGCAATGGACCGCTGGGCCATTGATGTGGCCGATATTGAGCAGCATCCGGGCTTTTCGCCAGTCAAGGTCAACTACGACAACGCGATCAACGTGGTTGGCACGCATCGTCCGCGCGAAGAGCGTGGCCGCTCGCTGATCCTGAATGCTCACGTGGACGTGGTACCCGAGGGGCCGGCAACCATGTGGTCAAGGCACCCGTTCGATCCTCATGTGGATGGGGACTGGATGTATGGCCGCGGTGCAGCGGACATGAAGGCAGGGTTGGCGGCCAACATTTACGCGCTGGACGCACTGCGTGCGCTTGGCTACCAGCCGGCGGCGCGCGTCCATGTGCAGTCAGTGACCGAGGAAGAATGCACCGGCAACGGCGCCCTTTCGTGCCTCGTCCGCGGCTACCGGGCAGACGCTGCCATCATCCCTGAGCCGGAAGACGATATGCTGGTGCGGGCCAATGTGGGGGTCTTGTGGTTTCGCGTTCATGTGCGCGGCGTGCCTGTCCACGTGCGTGAGGCGGGCTCAGGCGCAAACTCGATTGAGGCGTCCTTTCCTCTGATTGCAGCGTTACGTGAGCTTGAAGAAAAATGGAACCTGGAGAAGCGCGGCAGACCCTATTTTGATGAGGTCGATCATCCCATCAACTTCAACGTGGGCAAGATCGAAGGAGGCGACTGGGCCTCCTCGGTGCCGTCCTGGTGCACGTTCGATTGCCGCATGGCCATCTACCCTGGCTGGAGCCCAAAGGAAAAAGCCGCCGAGATCGAGGCATGCCTGGCCGCTGCAGCGCGGGAGAACAGTTATCTGGCCAACAATCCGCCTGAGGTGGAGTGGAACGGCTTCTTTGCGGAGGGCTATGTGCTGGAAGAAGGCAGCGATGCGGAGCTCACTTTGGGCCGGGCGCATGCGCAGTCCTATGGCAAGTCGCTGGAGAGCTTTGTGACGCCGGGATATCTGGATGGCCGGGTTTTCGTGCTCTACGACGATTGTCCGTGTCTGGTTTATGGGCCGTATTCTGAGAACATCCACGGAATTGATGAGAGGGTTAGTCTCAGCTCTGTGAAACGGGTCACCGGCACCATCGCCTTGTTTATCGCAGAGTGGTGTGGCCTGGAGCCGGTTTAGCTCACTCCCGCGGCCCGCAGAACGCCACATCCTGGCAGTTAACGGTTTTTCTCAGTGTTTTGGCGACTTTGCTGAGCGCGCCCGCTCTCACACCTTCGTGTGATTAACCTTTTGTTAACCACGAATGGCCGATGGTTTTACGAGAGCTTTTTGGCAGATTCGCTGGGCCGCCGAACCATCGTTCAAAACATCCCGGTGATAAGCTTTGCTTAAGGTTAACAGCGCTTAATGGGGCTTGGGTGATTCTGGGATGAGTGCGCATCTTCAGACCCAAAACACGAGACGGGCGAATACGGAGTTGAACACCATTATGACGTCAATCCAAACCTTCTTGAGCCGCACTGCAGGTGTCGCCGCGCTGCTTCTCCTTGCGAGCGCGAACCCGGCCTTGGCTGACCCTGCATCTGAGTGTGCCTGTGCAACCTCGAATGCCGGCGCGAAAGGGCATCTGATTGATGCCAGCGGCGATGTTTTTGTTTCCGGGCCGAACGGCTACGCTCCGGCCAAGGCAGGCCAGCGCCTGACCCTTAACAGTAGCGTGATTGTCGGGCCGCAGGCCTCTGCCAGCTTGCAGTACGGACAATGCAAAATCAGCGCGCCTGCCGATTCCACCGCATCCATCTCCGCGATGGATAAGAATGCGTGTGTTCGGGTGACCAAGTCTTTTGAGGGCACGGCCGAGCAATCGGCAGGTCTGCTCGCCGGACTTGATTCAGCAATTCTTACGCCGATCTTCGTGGGCATTGGCTCTATGGGATTTGGATTTGTTGGCC
>JBCDIP010000065.1:0-10072 GCA_038748855.1 Pseudomonadota bacterium | reverse complement strand
CTTTAAGGGGGTGACGGTGCAGTTCTTCATCAAACCCAGCGGCACCACAGGCGGCGTCAAAATTGTGGAAGGGCGCTACAACTCAACCCCTGTTGGAAATTGCCTGAAGGGTAAATTTCGTGCCATGCGTTTTCCCAAGCACGGTGGCCTAAACAAAGGTGTCCAGTACTCGGATTCCCTGCCGGTGAACTGGGCATGGAGCCAAGTGGCCTCCTGAGACGCTGTGTAAGAGCGCTGCTCGGCCACGGGATCGGCCCCAATTACCCGAACATCCGCGAGACAGCTCAAGTGGCCGCCTTCCTGGAGCGGGCCAACTGGCCCTGGGCCCGGCCAGTGCTGGCGGCGCTGGAAACCACTGGCGCCAAGCTGGATCTCTCGACTTTCGGCACTGGCCTGAACGTCTGGGACCGGCTGCCAGACTGGGACGAAGGCGGTCCAAGGCCCCAGCCCGGAAATGAACCGGTGAGCGGGGAAGAAGCCATGGAGGCGCTCTCCGGCATGCTCGATAGCGATGCCGAGCAGCGCCTGGAGCAGCAGGAATATGCCGCTCAAGTGGCTCATGCGTTCGCTCCCCTCAATGTGCCGAAGGAGGGCCGGATCATTCTGTCGGAAGCCGGCACGGGCCTCGGCAAGACCCTGGGCTATCTGGCGCCGGCCAGTGTTTGGGCGGCCAAGAACTCCGGCACGGCCTGGATTTCCACCTACACCAAAAACCTGCAACGCCAGCTGGAGCAAGAGACCGCCCGCCTCTTTCCGGACCCGGAAATGCGCAAGCACAAGGTGGTGATCCGCAAGGGCCGGGAAAACTATGTGTGTCTCCTCAACCTGCAGGAGCGGTTTGGGCGTCTGAATACAGGCAATCCCAAGGGCGCCTTGTTGGCCGCGCTCATCTCCCGCTGGGCCCGCTACTCCAAAGATGGTGATATGGTGGGCGGCGACTTCCCGGCCTGGCTGATGACCTTGTTCAACGATCTTGCCCCTGGCGGCGGCGACCGGCAGCTCTCTCAGCAAAGCTTGGGGCTCACCGACCGGCGGGGTGAGTGCATCTATTCCGCTTGTCCGCACTATCGCAAATGCTTCGTGGAAAAGGCCGGCCGCGCCTCCCGCAAGGCAGACATTGTGGTGGCGAACCACGCGCTGGTCATGGTTCAGGCGGCCCTGGAGAGTGCACTGGGCGCCCCCGAAACCGATGAAGAGCAAAGCGCATCCGGCGGCATCCGGCGACTCGTGTTTGACGAAGGCCACCATCTCTTTGATGCCGCCGACAGTGCATTTGCCGGCCACCTGACTGGCCTGGAGGCCTCTGAGCTGAGGCGATGGTTGAAGGGGCCGGAGACCCGGGGCCGGCGCGGGCGCTCTTTGCGCGACCGGTTGGGAGACCTTGCCGAAGAAGGTGAAGGCCGCGAGAAGCAGCTCGTGCGCGAGATCGGCACGAAGGCCAATGTGCTGCCTGGGCCAGGCTGGCAGCAGCGGGTGGCCGCAGGCAGCCCGGACGGGATGACCGAGACCTTTCTGGCGAGCGTCCGCACCCAAGTGCAGGCCCGCACCAATGAGGGCATGTACAACCTGGAAACCGATTGCCGCCCCCCTGTGCCGGGGCTTATTGAGGTGGCGCGCGATCTTCAGGCCGCATTGGTCGACCTTGTCCAGCCCATGAAGGCTCTGGCGGCTACCTTGAGCGCGCGCCTCGCCGACGAGGCCTCCGAGCTCGATACCTCAGAGCGCGCGCGGATTGATTCCATCGCCCGGGGCCTGCGCCACCGCGCCGAACTTACGCTGACCGCCTGGGTCGGCATGTTGGATCAACTTGAACTGGAGCAGGCAGACGGGTTCGTAGACTGGTTCGCACTCGAGACTGCTTGGGGCCGGGAAGTGGATGTGGGCATGCACTCTCATTGGCTCGACCCGACAATCCCGTTTTCTGAAGCGGTGTTGGAGCAAACCGATGGTGTGGTGATCACGTCAGCCACCTTGAAGGACCGCCCACCCGACATGCCGGACGATTGGCAAAATGCAGAGATGCGCACCGGCGCCGCCCATCTGCCGTTCTCGGTCAGCCGTTATGCGTATGATTCGCCTTTTGACTATGGAGCCCAGGCCCGCATCATCGTGGTGAACGATGTGAACCGGGAGAGCATCGACCAGGTTGCCGCGGCTTACCGCGAGCTCTTCCTGGCGGCTGGCGGCGGCGCCCTGGGCCTGTTCACGGCCATCTTCCGCCTGCGCGAAACCTATAAGCGCTTGGCGGCGCCTCTGGCCTCAGAAGGCATCAGCCTGTTTGCCCAACACGTCGACCCGGTGGACACAGGCACCTTGGTCGATCTCTTCCGGGCTGAGAAAGACAGCTGCCTGTTGGGCACAGATGCGGTGAGGGACGGGGTGGACGTGCCGGGCGAGGCCTTGCGGCTTATCGTGCTCGACCGGGTGCCCTGGCCCCAGCCCAACATTTTGCACCGAGCCCGGCAGAAGACCTTTGGCGGCAGCAGCTGGACTGACATGCTGGTGCGCCTGAAGCTTCGCCAGGCCTTTGGCCGGTTGATTCGGGGGCGTGGCGACAAGGGCGTCTTTGTTGTGCTCGATTCCCGGCTGGCCACTCGGTTTACCACGGCTTTTCCTGGTGTTTTGGAGGTGGAGCGCATGGGGCTTGTGGAGGCTATTGATGCGACACAGGAATTCCTTGCCGGAGCCGAGACGAAGAATTAGTGTCCGCGCCAAATCCAACTTCTCACGGGAAAATGGCGAGCATGAACAAGACCATCGGCCACCATCAGGCCCTCATCTACGTCATGGTAACAATGGCCGGCGTTGATCGGACCATCAGAGATTCAGAGCTGCAACGGATCGGGCGCATCGTCCAAAACTGGCCGGTGTTTTCAGACTTCGATCCCGAGCGCCTGGTGTATGTGGCCCAAGAGTGCGGCGAGATCGTCAGCACAGACGGCGGATTGGATGCCGTGCTGGGCTTGATCCAAACGGATCTGCCGCCTTCGCTTTATGAATGCGCCTATGCGCTGGCTGTTGAGGTGGCTGCGGTGGACCATCAAGTGGAGCGCGAGGAGATCCGCTTCCTGGCCATGTTGCGCGACGCCCTGGGCCTGGACAAGCTCACCACCGCCGCAATTGAACGCGGCGCACAGGCGCGCTTGGCCAAGCTTTAGACGCCGGCTACTCCGCCGCTTCCAGATACTCTTCAAGCGGCGGGCAGCTGCACACCAGGTTCCGGTCTCCGGCCACATTGTCCACCCGTCCCACGGGCGGCCAGTACTTGTCTGCCTGCACGAACGGCAGCGGGAAGAAGGCTTCCTTCTTGGAGTAAGGCCGGTCCCAGTCTTCCACCAGCAGTTCCTGGGTATGGGGTGCATTCTTCAGCAGATTGTTCTGCGGATCAGCTGCGCCGCTTTCCACAGCCGCAATCTCTTTGCGGATTTGGATCATGGCATCACAGAAGCGGTCCATCTCCGCTTGCGATTCTGATTCCGTGGGCTCCACCATCATGGTTTCCACCACGGGCCACGACATGGTGGGGGCATGGAAGCCATAATCCACCAGGCGCTTGGCCACGTCCTCCACCGTGATGCCACAACTTTCTTTAAGGCCCCGCATGTCGATGATGCACTCATGGGCGACGAAGCCGCCCGGACCTGTGTAGACCACCGGGAAGTGACCGTCGAGCCGCTTGGCCATGTAGTTGGCATTCAAGATAGCCACCGCCGTGGCGCGGGTCAGGCCTTCCGTTCCCATCATGGCGATATAGGCCCAGGAGATGGGCAAGATCGACGCCGATCCCCAAGGTGCAGCTGACACCTGCCCGATGGTTTCCTTGCCCGCAGCAGCCGGGTTCACACCATCCACCACATCATGGCCAGGCAGATAGGGCGCCAAGTGGGCTTTAACGCCGATGGGCCCGACGCCGGGGCCTCCGCCCCCATGGGGAATGCAGAAGGTCTTGTGCAGGTTCATGTGGCACACATCCGCGCCCACCTCGGCAGGCTTAACAATGCCCACAAGCGCATTGAGGTTTGCCCCATCAAGGTAAACCTGCCCGCCATTATCGTGAATGGTTTGGCAAATCTCCTTGATTGCTTCCTCGAACACGCCATGGGTTGAGGGATAGGTGACCATCAGCGCGGCGAGCGCCTCTTTGTGCTCTTCGGCTTTGGCCTTGAGATCGTCCACATCCACATTGCCGTTCTCATCGCATTTGACGACCACCACCTTCATGCCCGCCATGACGGCCGACGCCGGGTTGGTGCCGTGGGCCGACATGGGGATGAGGCAGATATTGCGGTGTCCTTGTCCGCGGGCCTCGTGGTACTTCTGAATGGTCAGAAGGCCCGAGTACTCACCCTGGCTGCCGGCGTTCGGCTGCAGGGAGACCGCATCAAAACCGGTGATCTCGCAAAGCATGAACTCCAGCTCTTCAAACAGTTGCTGATAGCCTTGCGCCTGCTCCAGGGGAGCAAACGGATGCATCATGGCGAACTCTTTGAAGGTGATCGGGATCATCTCGGTGGTGCCGTTCAGCTTCATGGTGCACGAGCCCAGCGGGATCATGGACCGGTCAAGCGCCACGTCCTTATCTTGCAAGCGTCTGAGATAGCGCAGCATCTCGGTTTCACTGCGGTACATGGAGAAGACCGGATGGGTTAGATACTCGCTGGTCCGGCGCAGGGCTTCGGGGATGCATTCCTCCGTCTGCTCGTCGAGATCATCCAGCGTAACCCCTTTCATGGCCGATGTTCTGAAGCATGACAAAAGCCGCTCCACTTCCGAACGCCGCGTTGTGGTGTCGAACGAGATGCCCAGATGGTCGGCGTCTACGAAGCGCAGGTTGATCCGCTTCTCCCGCGCCTTGGCGAGGATGGACGGCGCGCGGCCCGGGGCCCGCACGGTGATGGTGTCGAAGTAGGCATCTGTGATCACATCGAAGCCGTAGCTCTCAATCGCTGCGGCACAGATCTGTGCATAGCGGTGCGCGCGCTGGGCAGACTTTCGGATGCCCTCAGGTCCGTGATAGACCGCGTAGCACCCGGCAATCACCGCCAGCAGAACCTGAGCGGTACAAATGTTGCTGTTGGCCTTCTCCCGGCGGATGTGCTGCTCGCGGGTCTGCAGGGCCATGCGCAGGGCCGGTGTGCCCGCACTGTCCACAGATACCCCGATGATGCGGCCCGGGATCGAGCGTTTGAACTCTTCCTTGCAGGCGAAGAATGCCGCGTGCGGCCCACCATAGCCCATGGGAACACCAAAGCGTTGGCTGTTGCCGACCGCCACATCCGCCCCCAACTCTCCAGGCGGGGTCAACAGCGCACAGGCCATCAAGTCGGTCGCCATAATCGAGAAGGCGTTGGCATCATGCAGGGCTTTGTTGATAGCCCTGAAGTCACGCACGTTGCCACTGGAGCCCGGGTAGGACAGAAGCGCGCCAAACACCGCATCGGCATTCAACTCGGTAAGAGGATCCCCGATCACCACTTCATAATCAAACGCTTTGGCCCGCGTCTCGATCACCGCAATGGTTTGCGGATGGGTGTCACGGTCCACAAAGAATGTCATGGTCTTCTTCTTAGACAGACGCTGCACCATGGCCATCGCTTCGGCTGCAGCCGTGCCCTCATCCAGAAGCGAAGCGTTGGCCAGCTCAAGCCCGGTAAGGTCAGACACCATCTGCTGATAGTTCAAAAGCGCTTCCAGGCGCCCTTGGCTGACCTCGGCCTGATAGGGCGTGTAGGCGGTGTACCATCCAGGGCTCTCCAACAGCCTGCGCAGCACCACCTTTGGCGTCGTTGAGCCGTAATAGCCCATGCCGATCATCGAGGTGAACACCTGGTTGCGGCCCGCCATTCGGCGCAGATCCGATAGCGTGTTCCGCTCGCTCAAAGGCTCCGGCAGATTGGGCGGCGAAGAGGTGCGGATGGCTTTTGGCACCACCTTGTCCAGGAGATCATCGAGCGAGCTCGCGCCCACCGTTTCCAGCATGCTGTCGATTTCCGCATCGCGCGGCCCAATGTGGCGCGGGATGAAGTTTGCCCCGGATTGCAGATCCGTTAGGCGCAAGCGTTTTTGACCCATCACGTGTTCTCCTGAACCCTAGTCTTTCCAATCTTACTCGGCGATGTGTGCCTGATAGGCAGCCTCATCCATGAGGCCGTCCAACTGGCCGGCATCAGCAATCTTCACCTTCATGAACCAACCGCCGCCTTGTGCATCGGAGTTCACCAGGCTGGGGTCGTCCACCAAGGCGCCGTTGACCTCGACGATCTCTCCGTCGATCGGCGCGTACACGTCGCTGGCGGCTTTCACCGATTCCACAACGGCTGCATCGCCGCCTTTTTCAACCGCACTGCCCACATCCGGCAGGTCCACAAACACAACGTCACCCAGCTGCTCTTGCGCATGATTGGTGATACCAACCGTGGCAATGTCGCCGTCGACGCTGATCCATTCATGGTCTTCGGTAAACTTTAAAGTGCTCATCGTTTTTTCCTTCCCTAGATAAGATGATGATTTCAGCGCCTATACCGGTGCGGTGCAAATGGCATTTTGGTGATTGTGGCCGGAAGTGCTTTGCCGCGGACAATGAGATCGACCTCTGTGCCCGGCGCGCGATGTTCGAAGGCCACATAGCCCATGGCCACCGGCCCGCCCACTGTGGGGCCGAAGCCGCCTGAGGTGACCACGCCGATTTGCGCGCCGTCCTTTTCGATGATCGTGCCCTCGCGCGCAGGCGCCCGGCCTTCAGGTTTCAATCCAACCCGGGCCCGCGAGCGCGCGCCGGCAAACTCCCGATGCACGCGAACTGCTCCTGGAAAGCCGCCTTCAGCACGCCGGCGTTTGCCCACCGACCAGATCAAGCCGGCTTCAATGGGGCTGGTGGTTTCGTCGATATCATGGCCGTAAAGGCACAAGCCGGCTTCCAGCCTCAAGGAATCTCTGGCGCCAAGACCGATCGGTTCCACCTCCGGCTCAGCTAAAAGGGCATCCATCAAAGCGCCTGCATCGTCGTTGCTCACCGAGATCTCAAAGCCGTCTTCCCCTGTGTAGCCAGACCGGGAGACATGGCAGGCCACTTCGGCCACGGTGCAAGACATCGCCTGCATGAAACTCATCTCGGCAGCTTCAGGGCCAAGCCGTGACATCACATCATGTGCCCCCGGACCCTGCAACGCCAACAACGCTCTGTCGCTCAAGATCTCAACGCTGACGCCCTCCGGCATGCCCGCTTTAAGCCGTGCGAAGTCAGCATCCTTGCAGGCTGCATTGACCACCAGGAAAAGGCTGCCATCTGAGCCCTCGCCGGCTGGCCGCGTCACCATGAGATCGTCCAAGATGCCGCCGGCATTATTGGTGAACTGTGTATAGGTTTGCTGTCCAGGCTCCAGTGCCAGGAAATCTGCCGGCGTCAGCGCTTCAAGGGCAGCTGCGGTGGTGGCGTGATCGGGGCCATGCAGGTAGCACTGACCCATATGAGACACATCAAACAGGCCCGCGGCGCTGCGCGCGTGTTTATGTTCCGCCATAATGCCGGCAGGATACTGCACAGGCATGTGGTAGCCGGCGAATGGGACCATGTTGGCCTCAAGGGCGACGTGACGGGAATGCAAAGGTGTTTGCTTCAGTGGGGCATCGTCACTCATGTTCATCTCCAACGTCAGGTTGCCGATGCAGGTGAACGCTCTCGCGCCTGCATCGCCCCATCTGTCAGAGAACCTGAGAGATTTGACCGGCCGTTGGGCTCCAATTGGTCCAACGTTCGGCTTACCCCCTTCGGTGAACAACGCTTCTAGTTGAGAAACGTTGCTGCTCTCCAGAGTGGCTAGCCCTGTTGCGGTCCATTTGCCTGAGAGTTTCCGGGGCGGTTGCTCCTTCGGCGCCGGTGATGGATCATGCCCATCAACGGTCTCTCCCGCAACGGCTTAATGCCTGGGGCATACATGACCCCATTAGATGAAAAGGTCAAGCCCACTGTTTGGCGACTGCAAACGCTCATCAACCAATTGGGTTTTCCATCTCGCCGGTTGACGCCTCATGGATATTGGATGAAGGTGAGATGGGAGGTGGTGCAAACGCAACCGTTTAAATAGAGGGAGATTGCAATGTTTAAACGACTGTCCTTGGCCTTTGCTGCTGTACTGGGGGCTGTGTTTATCCTAGGCCAAACATCAACTGCACAGGCAGGTGCGGCCACACCTTTGCATGTGCTGCAAATCGAAAAGCACGTTGACGCGGACGGCCTGCTGCAACAGGTCCATGCCTGGCACTGCCGCAACGCATATGGTCCGTTCGGCTGGCACCATCATCCGGGTGCTTGCCGTGGCTATTATCGCGAACCCTATTATGGCGGCCATAACATCGTGATCCGGCCCGGCTATAACCGCCGCTGCACTCGCCGCCTTTATAGAGGTTGCATCCGCCGCTGGCGGCGCAGCAGCAAGCGCAGAGCGCGGTGCTTGCGGAAATATGGCTGCTGATCAGCGAGGTTACAGCGCGTGAGTGCAACAGCTGATCGCAAGGTTGCCCTCGTTGTGGGGGCTGGAGATTTCCTGGGCGGGGCCATAGCCAAACGCTTCGCCCGGGAGGGTTATCATGTGGTCATCACCCGTCGGCGCGGCGATCTGGAAGAGGTTCAGTCCGCGATCGAGGAGGCGGGCGGAGCGGCCACTGGGTTCCATTCCGATGCCCGTGATGAAGATCAGGTGATCGATCTTTTCGAGCGCATCGAACGCGATATTGGCCCCATTGAAGTGTGCGTCTTCAATGTGGGCGGTAATGTCCGCTTTTCTATTACCGAGACCACGGCCCGGATCTATCGCAAAGTTTGGGAGATGTGCGCCTTCGGCGCGTTTCTGGTGGGGCGTGAGGCTGCCAAGCGGATGCTTGAACGCGGTTCGGGCACCATATTGTTCACAGGCGCGTCTGCCAGTGTGCGCGGCCGCGACGGCTTTGCAGCCTTCTCGGGTGGCAAACACGCAAAGCGGGCTCTTGCCCAGAGCATGGCGCGCGAATTGGGCCCCAAGGGCATCCACGTGGCCCATGTGGTGATCGACGGTGCGATCGACACAAAGTGGACCCGGGAGCTCTTTCCTGATTGGTTCGAAACGAGGCCGGCGGACGGCATTATGCAGCCGGATGATCTTGCAGAGATCTATTGGAACCTCCACGCTCAGCCCAGAAGAGCCTGGACCTTCGAGGTGGACGTTCGACCCTACGTAGAAGAATGGTAGCCACATGCAGTTAAGGGCGGCGCGATGACGAAGACAGTGGAGTTCTACTACGACTATGGCAGCCCTGCGGCCTACCTCGCCTGGACGCAGCTGCCGAACCTCTGCGCGGAACGTGGCGCGGAGCTGGTGGCGCACCCGATCTTGTTAGGCGGTGCGTTCAAAGCCACCGGTAACCAGAGCCCGGTTGTGATTGAAGCCAAGGGCGCCTGGATGTTTGACGATCTGGAGCGCCATGCGGCCCACTATGGGGTGGATTTCTCGCAAAACCCCTATTTCATCATCAATACGCTGCCTCTCATGCGCGGCGCTATGTGGGCCCGCGCTGCCGGGCGCTTGGCAGAGTATGACAAGGTGATGTTTGAGGCCATTTGGGTGAACCAAAAGAACATGAATGACGTGGCCGTCATCGGCGCGGTTTTGACCGAAGGTGGGTTTGATGCTGCGGAAGTGACGGCAGCTGTTCAAGACCCGCAGATCAAAGGCGAACTGATTGAGGTCACCAACGCCGCCGTTGAGCGCGGTCTGTTTGGCGTGCCCACCATGTTTGTGGGCCATGAGATGCACTTCGGCCAAGACCGTCTGGATTGGGTGGCGCGCGCGCTTACCAGCTAAATTGGATCGAAGAGGATCCTTGCCAGTGCTTGCCAGCGCTGTTTGAACCGGCCTGATTTAGGTCCTTTGAGCTTGCGCTCGCGCCACGCCACAAATACGCCCGACCCGGCAATCAGCATCATGCCGATGACGGAGAAGAGGTCGGGGATCTGATCCCACAGCATATAGCCCCAGAAGCCGGCAAAGATCAGGTAGGTGTAATCGAACGGAGCAAGCCAGCTCACTTCGGCCGTTTG